>CACZWA010000111.1 GCA_902784685.1 uncultured Ruminococcus sp. | reverse complement strand
TCGGAAAAGCAGCGCCGGCGCTTTAGGTATTTCACACAGAGCTCGCTCATTGTCATAGACGATATGATGTATGCGGGCATAAGAGAAGAAGACCTGGTAAAGTTCTATCACAGCATCATGCTCCTCAATGAGACGAGAAGCATAATATTTATAACGAACAGAGAATTGTCCTCGTGGGTTGATGCGGCTGGGGACAAGCATCTGATGCAAACACTTATTGACCGCATCACAGCGAACAGTCAGATCATAAGACTGAATTAAATTAAAACCGGTCTGAGCCGCCGTGGACGTTTGCCAAAGAGCTCGAAAACTTGATTTAGAAAACAATATCGACTACAATGTCGATTTATGATAAAAAAGATTTTCAATCATCAGCCCCCTGACCCCCACTCTTGGGGGCAGAAAGGTAATCTTTTTTGAAACATGCAAATCTGCGCACGTTTGCGCGCAGTTTCCTATGTTATAAAAAAATATCCGAAAGATGATTTCCGAAAACCGATTACCGCTCTTCAAAATGAGGACTTATATGGAAGGGGGAGTCTAAATCCTCCCCGCCTATATCCCTGAAACGGGCGCGGAGTATCGCGCAAAAAATCGCGAAATCAAGAGCAGGGATAGGTGTCAAGGGCGGTCTCGCAAGAGACCGTGAATTTTACCCTTGCACATGACAAAAAAATTGTGCGAAAAGAGCCGACCTTCGTACATTATGGATAGCTCGCCGTACACTTTACCCTGGTTTCTGAGAGGCACAGTCCACTTCTTTGTTGCTTCAAAAGTTGCTAAGTATAATGCCTTTAAAAGTGCCGTATCACTCGGAAATACGCTTCTTTGGCTGTTTAAACGCCGGTGGCATGGTATTATTCATCATCGCCTTTGATTTTGATAGGATAAAAAAACGTCGTAGACGCATTCGCAAAAAGGCGGTAGTGAGCCAAATCGCCATAAGCGCTTGCAAGCTAATCCTATGCGAGTGTATCTTTTTTTCAAAAAAAGTTGACTGTTTTAAAATTTAGTGATATAATATATATGTCGGTACGAGCAGTCAGATCAGACTTCGAGTGGTTCGTGGAAATGCGGGCGGCATCGTGTCTTCGGATATGGATGCATTTATTTTCGGCACATACTACCGATATACTTGTCATACATCCACACCATCACACCAGCATTAGGTCGTGAATACGTGTGTAGATGTGTACTGGTATGTGATGTAATATTGTTGTGACGTATAAGGCAGAACAGACTGGAATAACTGGTTTGGGAAGTCGGATTTGTGCTGGTGCAAAACGTGATACAAGGCTGCATGGTTCCTTTGTTATTGATGGAATGGGAAGTCCCCTCAGCTGCAGATGAGGGCCTAAAATAACAAAGGAGGTGAGTTCGTGAGAAAAGCGGACAAGCATGTTATCATCATAAACGGTGATAACAACAAATTAACTTTTGGTGAGACTAAATCTCATCTTCCCGCTGCGATTGCAATTGCGCTTGGCGTTTTTGCAGGAGCAGCCGTACTGGCTGTATCACTTTGCTGTCCTGAATTGCTTGCTGATTTTGTTCGCTTGATAATCAGCGTAGCAGTTGGTAGCTAACACCAGCACTTTTTTAAAGAATTGAGGTGAAATACCTTTGTTATATACTGAATGCCCTATTTATGGTCTCAAATCGAAAAAGATGCTGAGATACCTACTAAAAATAGAGGACAGCAAATTCATGAAGCAGGACTATGTTGCTTCATTGGTTTCTCCATATATAGGCAAGACTGGGAAACCGAGATTGATAGAGCCTCCGCATAAGGAATTAAAAGTTATACAAAAAAGAATAAAAAATATGTTAGGTCTTATCGTGGTACCCGACAACGTTTTTTCTGGAATCAAAGGTCGGTCATATGCAGACAATGCGGTGATGCATACCGGAGAAAATCGAAGAAACCTATTTAAAATTGACTTAACCGCATTTTTTCCGTCTATTAGTAGAGAGACGGTTTATTGCTTTTTCTATGAAGATTTGTGTTGTTCCCCTGATGTGGCAGAGGTGCTTACAAATCTTACAACCATTGATCTTAAAAAATCACAGACAAATTTTCTGGATGAAATATATTCTTTCTTGGATTCAAAAGGTGTTACCTGCAAAAATCATTTGATATCAGGATCGCCTACAAGTCAGATTATGTCCTATCATGTAAATCATCGGATGTTCGATGAAATGCAGAAGGTAGCAGATGACAATAATACAATAATGACTGTCTATGTAGACGATGTAACTTTTTCTTCTGAAACCCGAATTTCAAAGGATTTCAGAGATAAAATAATTTCAATTGTACGTAAATACAATTATCAAATATCAAAAGCAAAAGTAAAAAAATACACCAAGTTATATCCAAAGCTCGTAACTGGTGTGATTATAGATTCAACCGGAAAGCCGGTTATAAAAAACAGTATGCGCGAAAAGATTATCAATGAGCACAATCGTTTGCTTGAGAATCCTGATGACAACGATTCACGTCAGCGCCTGAAAGGGTTGTTGACAGCGGCGCGACAGGTTGATAAACACGCATTTCCGTCAATATATAGATTTGCATATATGGATGAGGATGTTCTATGTGTGCAAAAAAGAAGACAATAAACAAATAAAAGCCTACTATTTTTATAGTTTTATGGTAATACATAGGACTATAAGTGAGGGCTTTTGGTGCGTATAATAGCAAAAGTGCACTTTCTACCAGATATACCCGGGGAAATATTGCGACGCACTGCCATGTTAACACACCTAAAGGAATACAGTTATAAAACAAAAAGCACAGCATGAATTTTTGGAAGAAAAAACCATTGAAAACTTTATAAGATAAGGTTTTCCAGGAGACTATCCTAAATGGCAAAGTTGCCTTTTTCTGGGTATTTCCCTGATTTTGTGTAAACCTTAAATTTCGCTCCAAAAATGATATTATAATTCGAGTGATTTTGTGGGCTGGAAGCCGTATTTTGGCTTTCAGCCCTTAACTATACTTTAGCATAAAATTCCGGGCGTGTCAAGGACGGCTTCCTCAGAAGCCGTGCATTTTACCCTTGACTCGGCGGTGTTTTTATGCTACTCCGGCAATCTGTCGGCAAAGAATATCTCAAGCTGAGAGTGGATTTGCCTCCATTCCCGGCGTTTGCCTGTACATTTCTTTCTTGTGTCGATCATGGCTAAATAAAGCATTTTTACTCTCTTTAAAATTTATGCTGATAACAGGCTTTTTTGTTTCTTCAAATGATACTTGACAAACCCTCCGACCAAGAAACTGTATTCGACAAAATACTGTCGTTTTTAGGATCAGCCCAATAATTTTTTTAGCTTTCACGTGACAGATTTTTACAATAATCTCATGTATTATTCATCATCGCCTTTGATTTTAAACGGATAGTAAAATATTTTTATATCATCAAAAAAGCATCAAAGTATTCTGTTTTTTGTTTACGGAGGTTAGATTTTTGCCGGGTTATATCTTTTTATTTTACAGTTCGAATCCGTCGGTTATACCTTGTAATCTTGCTGTGTCTTTCCTGACATAATACATTTCGGTTATTTGTGAGGTGGAGTGTCCGAGAATGTCGGCAACTTGT
>CACZWA010000110.1 GCA_902784685.1 uncultured Ruminococcus sp. | reverse complement strand
CGATTCCTGAAACAAGAAACGCTTTTCATGCGGGAGACGGAGCGAACGGCAAAGGGAACAGATACGGGCTGTCAGTAGAAATATGCTATTCAAAAAGCGGCGGCGAAAGGTTTATAAAAGCTGAAGAAAACGCGGCAGCGTTTATTGCTGACCTTTTGAATTTGTACGGTTGGGATATATCTCACGTTAAGAAGCATCAGGATTTTTCCGGAAAATACTGTCCGCACAGAACGCTCGACCTCGGTTGGGACCGGTTTTTAAACATGGTTAAGGCTCATTTAAAGCCCGTAACTTATACAACCGAGGAAGAGATTACAAACGAGCTTAACAAAAATCATTTTCCGATTAATGATATAGATGGCTTTAAAACTGCTCTGGGACTTGCGAAAATTAAGAACAGTCCTTTGTATTGGGGATATTATAAGCTTGTGAATAAATGATGCTTTTGACACACTTCTTGACACACTTAAACAGTAAAAAACTGTTGCTTTTCGGTGTTTTTCTGCCGTAGCAGCATTTAAGCAAACGGCTTTATAAAGCAAAAACCGCCTTGTTAGGCGGTTTTAAAAAATGGGTGCAGGGACAGGACTTGAACCTGACACAAAAGGCTTTATAAAGCCTTTTGTAAACGTTTGACACATAATTGACTAAAAATTAAAAGCGTTTAGCCTTTGTGCTGTATCCTCTTTTCTTTTTGCTCTGACATGCGTGTAAATTTGCCGAGTAAGGTTTATATCGGTATGACCCATAAGCTCCTGTGCGTCTTTAACATCAATACCAGCTTCAAAAAGCATAGTAGCGTAGCCATGACGGAGCATATGTGCTGTTACCTCTTCAATACCGTACTTTTTACGATATTTATACATTCTGTATCCAAATGCAGACTTTGTAAGAGGTTTTTTCCCGTCGCCGTCCATAGAAAAAAGGAAACCTGTAAAATTGTGAGGAATAACGGCAGAAAGACGGTCAAGAAGAATTACTTCACGTTCCGCTGCTTCCGTTTTTAAAACAGGCTCAAAAATAGGAGTGTTACTGTCGTGAATTACATGATTTCGGACAGTTATAAGCTTTCTTTTAAAGTCTATATCTTCCCGCCTTATGGCGAGCGCCTCAGATTCACGCAGTCCTGTATAAAGCATAAAAAAAGGTAGTAAATCAAAACCGTCGTGATGTTCAGTTATAATTTGCAAAGCTTCATCAGAGGGCAATTGACGAATTTTTTTCGGCAGACCGGATGGAATTTTTACATCAGGTACAGGGTTGTATTTTATATATCCCTCAAGTAATGCATATGTGAAAATTAGATTGAGTACATTTTTATGTGCAGACACTGTTTTTTGACTGTATTGTTTTTTTGCCAGGATTTTAAGAAAGATGTTAATTTCAGGTGCGCCGATACTGTCAATTTGTTCCCCGCAGAAATACTCGGTAACTCTTGTATATGCGGCACTTGTGTTTTTGCGGAAATTAATATCCCTTATGCGTTCTCTGTATTCACGGCACCACTTATCTGCGACAATTTCAAAATTGTGCGAATGTACCCTTTTTTCCTCAAATTGAAGCAATTGGCGACAAATGTCTTTATCTGCTGCCTTTTCTGTTGCGGCGCTGCTGTAAAAATACCGAGTTTCGCCGTCAATAACAATTCGACGGCAAAATCTGCCGTCTTTGCGTCTTTTCATATAAAAATCACTCCTTAATCACTTGACAAGGAGCGCATTTTGTGATATACTTAAACCGTTCTTGGTGGTTGTGTATATCACAAAATGCACACCATGTTCCGCCGCTCTTGGTACGCCAATACCGAGGGCGGTATTTTTTATGTTACACTTTCCATTTATTGCCGCAGTTTTGGCATACAGCGTATGAATGTACGGTCGTTTTAACTTTATTCTTTTTAAACAATTTAAAAACAAGCATGAATATACCGATACATATCCACCCTATAAGCTTAATAATAAGCCACCACCAACCTATACACAGCCACCATATTAAACCGTGCTTCTGATTGCTTACAATTGATACCGCTTGAATACTAACATTCTCACTACCACATTTTGGACATACCATTTTTTAAAAACTCCTTTTTTATATTAATGAAAGCGCACGTTTTTTCAACACATCGCTTAATTTATATATGTCATCAACTTTTTCTAAACCATACTTAATATTTTCGTTACCATTAAAAATATCTTTTAATCTAACTTTGTAAGCGCTTCGATTATCTTCTGTTCAAATTCTTGCTGCTGTGAAGCGTTAAGTTCATCTGAAGTCCTTATCACCAACGTACCAACCACTTTATGGGAGCCGGAACTGAATATTCCTCCGTCATATGTAGCTAAATAATCATTTCTTTTTTTAGCGTCTTCTTCGTTTGCATATACTTCAACAGCCCCACCTGCGTCAGTACCTTTATCAATTAATGCGTCTGCGTATTCACCCGAACTGTAAATTCCACTTTGATTAACTTTTTTACTTTCAATATAAATTGTAGCTGTGTAACCACCGGCTTTATGTAACTTTCCGTTCGGGTCTTGGTCTTCGGTAACTGCCCTTGCGTCAGCCACATCATCTATGGTCAGTACTCTCTGTAAAACAAAATCCTCTGATGGATTTGTCACCTGTTTATATTGTTTTTTGCTGTTATTCAGATTTGTATAAGCTTCGGTTAACACTGAAATCTCATCTGAATAATCTACTGGCACACTCAATTCATTTGTTTTACTAATAATAGCTTTTGTGCTTTTGGGCATTTTATCAATAACAACCTTTGAGGCTCCTGCTGCTTTTAATGCCTCTTTTGCAGCGTCAGTCGTTGTTTCATCAAGCGGTTTATCCGCATTATCTACCAACTCTTGAAGATGTGCTATTTCGGTGTCTAACTGATTGTTTTTTGCCTGTATGCTATTAACCACAGTGTTATATGCTTTCACTGCTTCATTATGTGGCTTAAAATATGCAAAATACGCCCCACACACAGCAGCTATTATGGCAACAGCAATAACAATAATAATCACTAATTTACTTTTTTTCATTTTATCAACTCCTAAATAATATTTGCACGGTCTTCGACAAGTTTTATATCGTCAAAATTATCGAAGTCGTAATTTGCGACGTGCCTAAGCTCGTGCTTTAAAATTTTGTTTTGCATATCAATGCAATAATTTGCGTTGATATAAATATTATAACAGCCGTCCGGTGACGGAATGGTAACGCCTTTAACCTCAATAGGCAAACATATAATCCTTATAATTATGTTGTCATGCAAATTTCATATCCCTTCTACTTTCCTGTAAATTTATTCGTTTTTTCTAAGTAGCGTTTCAATAATATTAACGGCTTTTTCAACGTCTTCTTTAGAGGCTCCTTTGGTAAGGCTGAAAAGCATTTTCATTTCGGGACGTGTGCGTAAGTATTCAAGATATTCTTCAAGTTCGGTTTGTTCTTTGACTGTTTTATCTTCGATTAAATCCGACTTCTGCACTCCGAAATAATTGGCGAGCAATTCTATTTTATCCATTCGAGGCATTTTTGCACCAGTACACCAACTTGAAAAAGTTGAAACGCTAATCCCTAATTTATCTGCGACTTCTTTTTGGCTTTTACCAACACATTTTAA
>CACZWA010000109.1 GCA_902784685.1 uncultured Ruminococcus sp. | reverse complement strand
ACGCTTATTATGCTCGTAAGCGCCTTTGCAGGCAGAGAAAATGTACTTGCCGCATATAAAACCGCAGTTGAAAACCGCTACCGCTTTTTCAGCTTTGGTGATGCAATGTTTATAATTTAAGTCAAAACCACCGGCTCAACCGGTGGTTTTGACTCAGCTTAATGACAAAGTCATTAAGCTGAAAAAGGCGGTCACCCGCCTTTTTACTTTTTTAACCTTTTATCTGCTTTTGTTGCCGCTCTTGTTCCAATGCTTTGGAAAACCTGAACAAGCAGTATTAAGAGCACAACAGCCGCAAGCATTACAAGATATTTATATCTGTAATATCCGTAGTTTATTGCAATCTTTCCGAGACCGCCGCCGCCTATTATACCGCTCATTGCAGAATAACCGAGTATTGTGGTTATTGCAATTGTGGCATTTGAAATAAGCGATGGCACGCTTTCCGGAATCATAACCTTAACAATTATCTGCAAGGGCGATGCGCCCATACTTTGCGCCATTTCGATTATATTTGGGTTTACCTCTCTTAAACTGCTCTCCGCAAGCCTTGCTATAAACGGAAACGCCGCAATCACAAGCGGCACAATAGATGCCGTAGTGCCTACCGTTGTACCTACAATAAGCCTTGTGAGAGGGAAAACCATAATCATAAGAATAAGAAACGGAACAGAACGCAAAAGGTTTATAATAAGGCCGAGCGCATGCATAACGCCGCCGGGCAATGGCATAACGCCGTTTTTCTCACCTACAACAAGCAACACTCCGAGCGGTAGCCCGATAACAATTGCAAAAAGCGTTGCAAGGACTGTTACATAAAGCGTTTCCCATGTTGCAAAAAGAAAATCCGTTTTAAGAATTTCAAAGGTTTCCGTCAAAACCTCAGGTGAAAGAAGCTTATCAAACATCTGCACGCACCTCCTCGGCAACAACATCGGGGACGCTGTTTATGTACTGTTTTGCGGCTTCCGCCTTATCTTTACCGCCGGAAATACCGAGAACCATAACGCCGTAAACCTTTCCGCCTATTGTTTTGGTCGAGGCAGACAGAATATTCGCCGCAACGCCGATATCAATTGCCATTTGCGAAATCATCGGCTTTCCTGCCGCACTTGCGCCGTTAAACACAATTCTTATGCATATTTCATCGGGATTATCAGATAAAACAACACTATCACCTTCGGGCGAAACAAGCCTTTTTGCCGCCTCCGAGTGAGGATTTGCAAATATACTTGCGACTTCTCCCTGTTCGACAACTCTGCCTTTATCAAGAATAGCAACCTCGGAGCATATTTCTTCGACAACGCTCATTTGGTGTGTAATTACAATTATTGTAATACCCGTTTTTTTGTTTATCTCTTTAAGCAGATTAAGTATTGAATGAGTTGTTTTTGGGTCGAGTGCGCTTGTTGCCTCGTCGCAAAGCAAAACCTTCGGGCTTGTTGTAAGCGCTCTTGCGATTGCAATACGCTGTTGCTGACCTCCCGAAAGCTGTGCCGGATAAGCATTTGCTTTATCGGGCAGTCCGACAATTTCGAGCAGCTCCATGGCGCGCTTTTTTGCCTCTTCTTTATTTACGCCTGCAAGCTCCAACGGAAAGCAGACATTTTTAAGGCAGGTTTTCTGCATAAGAAGATTAAATCCCTGAAAAATCATGGTAACGTCACGGCGAACTTTGCGAAGCTCTTTCTCGTTAAGCGCTCCAATATCCGTGCCGTCAATCAGAACATTGCCGCTTGTCGGTCTTTCAAGCATATTTATACATCTTACAAGTGTACTTTTTCCTGCACCGCTCATACCGATTATGCCAAAAATTTTGCCGTCTGCAATTGTAATATTTACGTCCTTCAGTGCTTCTACATTTTCGCCTTCAAGCGTAAATGTTTTGCACAGATTTTTTATTTCAATCATAAGGCATCTCCAACATTATTTTGCTTTAATCGCGTCAAGCGAGGTTTGTTTGCCGCCGTAAATGCCCATGGGTTCAACATGGATAACAGCCGCCGAAACGATATGCGTTCCGTTTTCTTTGTTAAAGTCCTCAAGATACGGATAATGCTGGAAATAGTTAGCGTCTATTTCTCCGCTCTCAACAACATTGTTAGGCTGAACATAGTCTGTAAATTCTTTAACATCAAGAGTGATATTCTTTTCAGCAAGAATATCTTTTGCTATTGCAAGAATTTCAGCATGCGGCGTCGGCGAAGCCGCAACAGAGATTTTTTCTCCCGAAAGAGCGTCATAATCAACAGAAGCGTCATATCCGTCACCGGGATTTTCAACCGTGCTAACAACCGCACCGTCATATTTTTCGGCTATGAAATCTGCGATTTCTTTACTTTCGAGCGCCGCAACAAGGGCTTTTATCTTGTCGGTTTTTTCTGCCCCTTCTTTAACGGCAAGAATATTACCGTATGCCGAGGACGAGCCTTCAATTGCAAGCGAATCTTTAACAGGGTTGATTCCAGCTTCAATAGCATAGTTTGAGTTGATTACAGCGTAGTCAACATCTTTAAGAACATTCGGAAGCTGTGCCGCTTCAACCTCGTTGAATTTAATACCGTATGGGTTTTCGGCAATATCTTTTACGGTTGCTGTAATTCCGACGCCGTCTTTAAGCTTAATTATTCCCTGACTTTCAAGAAGCAAAAGCGCTCTTGCCTCGTTTGTGGTATCGTTAGGTACGGCAATTGTTATGCCGCCTTTTCCGCCGCAAGCGGAAAGCGCAAGAAGTGACGCAAGAACAAGCGTTAAAACAAGTACGGATTTTAAAATTTTTTTCATAATTGATTATCTCCTATCTTTTTTATATTTTAAATTTACTGTTTGAGGCTTAATATTAAAAGCGGCACATTCGCCCGCTTTTTATGTTTGCCTCCGTGAATATGCGGATATTCATACACAAACTCCCCCTTTAAGTCTGTAAATAACATATAAAACATATAGGTTTTACTATATTTTAGCATTGTATTCGCTTTTTGTCAAGACTTTTTTCGATTTTCGTCATTTTTTACAAACAGCATAAAAATTTTTATAAAAAATAAATCTTGAAAACATATTAAATCTATGGTATTATTAGGTTATGAGATTTTACTTTTTAAAGGAGATTTTTACAGATGAAAATTTCAACAAAAGGAAGGTACGCCATGCGAATGATGGTTGACCTTGCGGAGCATAACAGCGGCGGCTTTGTTTCTCTTAAAGATATTGCGGAGCGCCAGGGCATTTCAAAAAAATATCTCGAACAGATTGTGCCTGTTCTAAATAAATCGGACATACTCCAAACAAACAGAGGTTTTCAGGGCGGATATAAGCTTGCACGGGACCCAGATAAATATAGTGTTGCGGAAATTCTGCTTCTTACGGAGGGCAGTCTTGCTCCCGTAGCCTGTCTGGACTGCAATCCGAATGACTGCGAGCGAAGTGCGGAATGTGCAATGCTCCCTGTTTGGAAAGGGCTCGGAGAGGTGATATATAACTATCTCAGCGGAATAACTTTGCAGGATATTCTCGATAATCAACCGAAAAATTTTATAAATAATTATATGATTTAATATATAAGAGCGGTGCGGCTTATTTACAGCCGCACCCAGAGTGCTGACAAACGCACCCAGAGTGCTGACAAACTCGGTCTACCGCAAGCAAACCAATTTAAAGTAAAAATTTAATGGTTTTTATTGAACATTTCTGATTATAAGGTTAGTGGTGAAGATTTAAAAAAAACTGCACCACTGCTTGCTTTCCGTCCTTTAAATCTCTACCGTACAAAAGTACGCCGACGAGTTTTAAAGGACGAAATATACCTTCGTTTCTCAGCCTCTGCTCAGCTTAATGACTTTGTCATTAAGCTGGGTGTGGCTTATTTACAGCCGCACCGCTCTTTTATCGCATAAGTACCGCAAAAGCCACGGCGGCAATAACGGTAATTACCGCAACGGCATAAAAAGGCTTTATTCCTTTTGGTTTAAAGCCGTTTCTTTTTGCAAAATCGTCAATTATTTTCTTTGCTTCACTTATTATATAATCTTCTTCCGTTTC
>CACZWA010000108.1 GCA_902784685.1 uncultured Ruminococcus sp. | reverse complement strand
TGCTCCAACCGTTTAAAAGGCGGATTTCTTCCATTTCAAGACCCAAAAGGCAAAAATGAAGATTTTCTTCTTGAAGATATTTTTTTATCTTGTATAGCTCATAAAAAGCATCGCAGGGGGTATAGCGTTTTGTTGACTTTCTTTTCTTTGTAATTTCGCCTGTGTCGGGGTCAAGCCAGCACAGCCATTTAAGAGCAGGGTATGCATAAACTACCGTAACATTGCCGAGCGGCAAAAAAGCGTCCAATTTTTTGGTAAGATTATTAAATGCTCTTGTCTGCACTTCGATTATGCCGTTTTCGTTTGAAATATCGGCAACAAGCTTGCCGCATTTAACTTCGTGATAACGGGAATCGGGCTCAAAATACAGCTTTAAAATTCTATGTACGTTTTTTTCGCTGTAAGTGCCGATACCTGCATTGTTCTTGGTTGCAAAGCCATGTTTAAGGGCGCTTTCCCAGTCACCTTTTATTAGCATTTTATTTCCTCTCAAAAGCATTGTCGCAACCGAATTTTTTCGGCTGCGACAACGTAGTTAATCACTGAGTTTTCTCATATCTTTTTCTGAATTATCAAATACCTCACCGGTCATAACATCAACATAAAAAACGGCGATGGGCGTTAAATCGTCACCCTTTGACTCAATCCAAAACATATAGC
The DNA here is from genome assembly GCA_902784685.1 of uncultured Ruminococcus sp. Lineage (GTDB taxonomy): Bacteria > Bacillota > Clostridia > RUG12999 > RUG12999 > RUG12999. The sequence continues at coordinate 3,074 of CACZWA010000108.1, read as the reverse complement.
AGTTTCTTGTTTTTCCGTCTTTGGTAATGAGAACGTTTTTTCCGCTTCCTTCGGATTTTAAAGAAACATCACTGCCGTAAATTTCTTTTGCAATTTTCAAAGCCTTATTAGTCGCAGTATTTTGTGATATTATACTCTCGCCGATGAGGTTTCGCCCACCGTCTTCCTCGTCGTCGGACTCTTCTTCGTCCTCTGTTGTCATATCAATTTCAATATCCTCGATATTGTTTTCGATATCGGTTTCATCTTCTTCGTATGAAGGTTGATTTTTAAGGCAAGCTTCGCAGTCGTCATCACATGAAATATCACATTCGTCAGATAAAATACCGCATTTTTCACAGTAATCCTTTATACTGAAATCCGGGTGCGTTTCTTTAAATTTCTTCCATGCATAAAAACCTGCTGCAGTAAGAGCCGCACCCATGCCAAGCCCGAAAGCAAATGCAGATTTTGAATGGTCTTTTCTTATAGGGTACATCATTTTTCTCCTCCTTACTTATCAAGTTCTTCGGCGTTTATTTCAACAACCTGAACTTTTTTGCGTTTTTTCTTGATTTTTTTAGCTATCATAACAGCGGCAGTAATTGTTAAAGCACCTGCGGCACCTGCAATAACGCTGTATTTGATAAGTTCTTTTTTCTCCATGTCGGAAATATATTCCCTTATGTCAATATCGGGAATATCCGGAATGTACTTTTTTAGCTGGTTTAAATCTACGTAATTCATTTTTTGTACCTCCTGTAGTTTTTTGTTTTTTAATGAATTTTATTCATATATTAAGATAATCGGCGTCAACAAAGCTTTCACCGAGAATCTCTGTTTTTGCTCTGCCGCTTGTAACCGAAACAACTGTCTTTTCAAGCTCTGCGGCTTTTTCAAACGGAATACCTACGGTAAGCGCAACCTTTTCGGTAAACTCTGTATCTTCTATTTTGTATCCGTTTTTTAAAAGGCTGTATTCAAGCGCTCCGTGTAAATCGTAACTGCAAGTTATTTTATATATTTTAGAAAGACGCTTAATTACCGGTTTTGCGGCAGAAATTGCCTCAGAAGCCGCATGAGAATACGCCTTTACAAGTCCGCCGGTTCCAAGAAGCGTTCCTCCGAAATAGCGTGTGACCACAACTGCGGTATCTGTAAAATCCGCCTTGCGTATTGCATCCAAAACCGGAAGGCCGGCAGTTCCCGAAGGTTCGCCGTCATCTGTAAAACGGTTTATATTGTTAAGCCTTGTAATATAGGCATAAACATTGTGAGTTGCATCTTTGTGACGGGCTTTTACCGAGTTGACAAAATCAATTGCCTCTTCTTCGGTAGAAACAGGGGAGGCATAGCCAATAAAGCGAGATTTTTTCTCGGTAAACTCAAATTGTGAGGGGAGGGAAACCGTTTTATATTCTGTAATCATTTTTCCACCTCGCAGCCTTCAAATTTATATGCATATTTTTTATCTGTAATGACAGAAATTTTTATGCCGCTTTCCGTATATTCCTCTGAAAGAATTTTGCCGTTTTCACGCAGAAACGAAAGAAGGGAACCGTTAGAATAGGGAATAAGAAGCTCTGCTTTTATGATATTATCCGACATTTTGGCGGTTATAAGCTTTAAAAGTGAGTCGATACCCTTTTTCTCGTATGCCGAAATATATACACTGTTTTCGTCGCCCTTTTGCCACTCATCTACAATATCACACTTATTATAAACCTTTATAAGCGGTATGCCTGAGCTGCCTATTTCGCTGAGAAGTTTTTCGGATACTTTAAGCTGATTAAAACATTCAGGATCGGAAATATCACAAACAATAAGCAGTAAATCTGCTTTTGCGGCTTCTTCAAGCGTTGAGCGAAAGGCTTTAATTAGGTGATGCGGGAGCTTTCTAATAAAGCCGACGGTATCAAGAAGCATAACCGTCTGTCCGTCAGGGAGTTCAAGCGCCCTTGCTGTAGGGTCAAGCGTTGCAAAGAGTTTATTTTCGGATAAAACACCTGCATCGGTAAGCGTATTCATAAGCGTTGATTTGCCTGCATTGGTATATCCCACAAGAACAACACTTTTGTATCCGTCCTTTGAGCGGCGCTCTCTTGCAAGCCTGCGGCGTTTTTCAACCTCAGAAAGCTCGTTTTCGAGCTTTTCTATTCTTCGTCTTATGTGCCTTCGGTCGGTTTCAAGCTGGCTTTCACCCGGTCCTCTTGTACCTATTCCTCCGCCGAGCCTTGACATTGTAAGGCCTTTGCCCGACAAACGGGGAAGAAGATATTTAAGCTGTGCAAGTTCTACCTGGAGTTTACCTTCGCTTGAAACAGCTCTTGCGGCAAATATATCAAGTATGAGCGCCGAGCGGTCAATAACCCTCACACCGACTGCCTGTTCAATATTTCTTTGCTGAGAGCCCGAAAGCTCGTCGTCAAAAATCACAAGGTCTGCCTCATTGTTGTGGCAAAAATCGGCAAGTTCATTTAACTTGCCTTCGCCTATATAGGTTGCCGAATCGGGAGACGGGCGGCGCTGGGTAATAATACCTATAACTTCGGCGCCTGCGGTTTTTGCAAGCTCCTCAAGTTCAGCCACCGTAATTTCAGAGGTTTCTTCATTGTTATTTGTTATAACACCGACCAAAACGGCCTTTTCGGGTTGATAGTCAGCAATAAACTCCGCCATATCTTTTATCCTTCCTTGATACTACTTATATTTTAACACATTTATGTAAAAAATTCAATAGAGATTGCAAATTTTTTAACCAAAATCTTACAATTAAAATAACTCTTTACAAATCAGGAAAAATGTGATATACTATTGTCGTTGAATGTAAAAATAAATGCGATGAAGAAGGGAAAAAATGGGCAAAAAAAATGATACTGCGAAAACAGTCGGCTTTATATTTTTTGCCATGCTTGCGGCAAAACTTCTCGGACAAATAAGAGAGATAGTTATTGCCGGCACATACGGCACAGCATGGCAGGCAGATGCGTATCTTGCCGCTTCTCAAATTCCGACCAATTTTTTCGATATGATACTCGGCTCGGCGGTATCTGCCGCTTTCATACCGGTTTTTAATAAATTTATGCAGGAAAAAA
>CACZWA010000107.1 GCA_902784685.1 uncultured Ruminococcus sp. | reverse complement strand
TTGAGGGTATTGAACGATCTCTATTAACTAAAATAAAACGGACAAAGGTTTACTATGCACACCCTTACAGTGCATGGGAAAGAGGAACAAACGAAAATATAAACAAGCTCATTAGGCGATTTGTTCCAAAGGGTGCTGACATCGGCGAATTCTCTCATGAAAGAATTAAGATTATAGAGCATTGGATCAACAACTACCCACGAAAAATATTTAACGGGAAATCATCTAATGAATTGTTAAAAATAGAAGAAGTTGCTTAACAAATTTTGTGGACATTTTATATTGCAATTTAAAAAATTTTTAAAAAGTGGTGAAATTTATTGACATATCTGCATTTTTGCTGTAAAATATATGTATGTAAAAAAATATTTTCCTAATTTTATATATTCTTATGGAGGATTATCATGAAAGAAAAGTTAGAACAAATAAAGCGTATGGCAAGGGAGGAAATAGATGCTCTCGGTAAACAGAATGAAAGCAGAGCCGAAGCACTTGAAGCTTTAAGGGTTAAATTCCTTGGCAAAAAAGGCGAGCTTACTGCCGTTTTGCGTGGCATGGGCGCTCTTTCCGCAGAGGAAAGACCTCTTATAGGTCAGCTTGCAAACGAGGTACGCAGTGAGGTTGAAAGCCTTATTGAAAAAACAAAAAAAGAGATTGAAAACGCAGAGCTTGAGCATAAGCTTAAGGCGGAAGAGATTGACGTTACAATGCCGGGCAAAAGGGGAGAGGCAGGCAGACTTCACCCTATTACTCAGGTGCTTAACGAAATGACGGATATATTCGTAGGTCTTGGCTTTCAGGTTGTTGACGGTCCTGAGGTTGAATATGACCTTTATAATTTTGAAAAACTTAATATACCGAAAAATCACCCTGCAAGGGATACGCAGGACACATTTTATATAAACGAAAACATTGTGTTAAGAACGCAGACTTCACCCGTTCAGGTGCGTGTTATGGAGAACTCAAAGCCGCCGATAAGAATTGTATCGCCGGGCAGAGTTTACCGCTCGGATACTTTGGACGCAACTCACAGTCCGCTGTTTCACCAAATGGAAGGGCTTGTTGTCGATAAAGGCGTTACAATGACAGACCTTAAAGGAACTCTTGAGCTTTTTGCAAAAAAACTTTACGGCGAAAATGCAAAAATAAAGCTTCGCCCTCACCACTTCAATTTTACCGAGCCTTCGGCAGAGGTAGACCTTTGCTGTTTCAGCTGTGGAGGAAAAGGCTGCAGACTTTGTAAGGGCGAAGGCTGGATAGAAATTTTAGGCGCAGGAATGGTACATCCGAAGGTCCTTAAAGGCTGTGGAATTGACCCTGATATATATAGCGGTTTTGCTTTCGGTATGGGTATTGAACGTGTTGTTATGGGAAGATTCTCTATTAACGACATTAGACTTTTCTATGAAAACGACGTAAGATTTTTAAAACAGTTTTAATTTTTGATTTTTTAGCAAGCGAAAGGAATGTTAAATAAATGAAGGTATCAATGGAATGGATAGGCGAGCTTGTTGATATAAGCGGAGTAACGCCTAAAGAATATGCGGACAGAATGACAATGTCCGGCTCTAAGGTTGAAGGAATAGAAAATCCCGGCGATGAAATACAAAATGTCGTTGTGGGTAAAATACTTAAAATCGAAAAACATCCCGATGCAGATAAGCTCGTTGTATGTCAGCTTGATGTCGGTAAAGAGGAAAATATCCAGATTGTAACCGGCGCAAAAAATGTGTACGAAGGTCAGCTTGTGCCTGCCGCACTTCATAAATCAAAGCTTCCGGGTGGAGTTGAAATTACCAAAGGTAAGCTAAGAGGTGTGCTTTCGCAGGGTATGATGTGTTCGCATGAGGAACTCGGTCTTGGTATGGGTGATTATCCGGGTGCAAACGAAAACGGCATTATGACAGTTGTTGACGATGTTAAACCGGGAACGGATATTAAAGATGTTCTCGGACTTAACAAACACATTGTAGAATTTGAAATAACTCCCAACAGACAGGACTGTCTTAGCGTAATTGGGCTTGCAAGAGAAACGGCAGTAACGTTTGATAAGCCGCTTAAACTTCCCGAAGTTACTGTAAAAGGCAGTGGCGGCAATGTCAACGATATGCTCTCGGTTGAGGTTAAAAACACGGAACTTTGTAAGAGATATACCGCAAGAGTTGTTAAAAACGTAAAAATCGGTCCTTCACCGAAGTGGCTTGTCGAAAGGCTCAGAGGTTGCGGACTGCGCTCAATTAACAACATTGTAGACATAACGAACTATATTCTTCTTGAATACGGTCAGCCGATGCACGCTTTTGATATATCGTATCTTGAAGGCAGTAAAATAGTTGTGAGAAATGCCGAAGAAAACGAAAAGATTACTACTCTTGACGGAGTTGAAAGGACGCTCGATCCGTCAATGCTTGTTATTTGCGATGCTAAAAAGCCGGTTGCCGTTGCAGGTGTTATGGGCGGAGAAAACTCCGAAATTAAAGACGATACAACGACTATTGTGTTTGAAACCGCAAACTTTGACGGTAAAAGCATAAGACTTACCGCTAAAAAGCTCGGTATGAGAACAGACGCTTCTGCGCTTTACGAAAAATTCCTTGACCCGTTTATGGTAAAAGAAGCATCGGACAGAGCTTGTCAGCTTGTTGAAATGCTTGGAGCAGGTGAGGTTGTTGACGGAATAATCGACGTTAACAATGCAGAAGATAAAAGAGAGTGGATTGAGGTAAATCCCGAAAAAATCAATGCATTTTTAGGTACGGATATATCAGAGCAGTTTATGGTAGATACGCTCAAAAAGCTTGATTTTGAAGTTAAAGACGGCAAATGTCTTGCGCCGACTTACAGACAGGATATTGAGTTTATGGCAGATATTGCCGAGGAAGTCGTGCGTATTTACGGATACGATAAAATCCCCTCGACCTTGCTCCGTGGTGAAACAACTCCCGGAGGAAGAAACGAGCTTAAAAATATTGAAATAAAGACGAAAAACGTTCTTTCGGGACTTGGACTTTATGAAATGGCTTGCCAAACGAAATGAAAAGCCAGAAGTCAACTGGCCCTCCATTTTGAAGGAGTTGGAAAGCATCGGTTCTGTCAGGAACTACGACGTTGTTGGATTCGACCAGGTGGTTTTCAATTTCGAAGATGTTAAGTTGTCATTCTATGCTGCGCCGCGTAAAGCCATTCCAACTATGAGAAGAATTCCTTACCTCAATAATCTTTATCTTGCTGATATGGAATCCATAGGATCGATGAAAATGGAGACAATGCTTCGTCGAGCAAAGTTTAGGGATTATTACGATATCTACTCGATAATAAAGGAGGGGGGCGACATCAATAAAATGATTTCCGCAGCATTAGAGCACTCAGAGCACAAGTTGCGTACACGTGGCTTGCTCAAGATGTTGACGACTGGACAGAATTTTATCAAGGAAAAGGGCTTTGAGGAACTAATGCCCGTCTATGATGTCTCATGCATGGATATCCAAGAATATATTAAGGCAAAACTCTTAGAAGTGAGATCAGGGATTCCATCGACAGTGTGAAAAAAGACTTAAAAGAGCAGGAAACCATTTTTATAACGATTATAATTATTGAGTGTAATAATAAGAAAAAGAAAGAAATTTCACAAGTTTGTGAATCACAAACTTGTGAAATTTAAGAGTCCTTAGTATTTTTTAATTACTTGATGACTTCCAACGCCTTCTGCACCACGGGGTTCTCCTCGTTGAAGACGGAGAAGTACTCGCTCATGTCCCAGAGG
>CACZWA010000106.1 GCA_902784685.1 uncultured Ruminococcus sp. | reverse complement strand
CATGCTTCTTACCCGTCGTAACAGTTTCAAGTAGTTTGACCGGTTCAGACATCAGCACCACAAGGCTGTCGAATTCCGAAACCATACCATCACTTAACAGCGTTCGCACCTTAGCCGATAGCATCACTGGAGCAATGCGGTCTACAATTTCGCCGTCAAAGCCAGCGGCATTTTCAACCTTCTGTACAACAGCAATAGATGTGTTTACAGCAAAGTCCTGATATTTATCAACGCTGCCGTATTTTACAATAATTCCGGGTGAGCCAATCTCGCTATCGTTATAAGTGTCAACGGTTATTTCCGCACGCTGCCCGCCGTATCCGCCAACACTGAAATTTCTTTCATCGCCAAATTCGCTCGGATCTGACGGAACGGAATAACAAATTGTGTTCGGCGGCAAAGGAAATTCCGGTCCTTTTGCAGTGTACATAACCTGTGACATATGATAATATGTACCGGTAAACTTACTGCGTGACTTTATGAATTTCCCGTACATATTGCCTTCTGCCGCAGCTTCTGCGCCGAGCGGATTTTCAGCAAATTCTATAAGGTCAACCTTTGAATCCCTGTTTGGTCTGAAACGTATAAGCTGAGCGTTGCTTCTGTCAAACTCGCCGCCTGCGAAAAGCCCATCTGTTACGTTTATACGCTTATTATAGCCTTTATCTTCTCCGTCACGGAATATGCGGACTTTTTCCGTAAATTCAAATAAATGAAATTTTCCGTCGTCCATATATACTCTCATGGTAATATCATCTTTTCGGCTCAAAGACATATATGTAAGATATCCGTACACTCGCTCATCGTCAAGATGATTTATTATATATGCAATCTTTCCGGACTTTGTAAGATATACAGTGTATTCAACACCGGGATGTACGCCTTCAAAAGCGTCTTTTGCATATGCGGCGTAATCATCGCTAAGCTCATAACAATCGCCGTCCATATACATATATATTGTTCCGTCGTCACTGATTTTCTGTTCAAGCTCGGAACGCATTATGCGGTCGGATAAATCAAGCCGAATTACCTTATCCGGAAAAACATCGTTTTTTGGCAAGCATATTTCAAGCACATTACCCGGCATAATATTTGAATAATTTGTTTTTCCTTCAAACAAAACGGTATCGTATTTTGTAAAATCAAGTATGCCTGCGTCAACTGCTCCAAGTTCAATTTCATATTCAAACGCAAGGGTTTTTGTCGTACTTGAATATGTCTTTACAACAGCCGTTGTCAGATGCTCAATAATTACAAAATCCCATACCTTGTCGTTATCATTGTCAACAAGCTTAATACCGCCGTCCTTAAAATCAAACAGATCGTCGCCGTTCCTTGTTATATCTGTATAAAAACCGTTATAAATAAGACTTGCGCTTGCAAACAACAATTTTTCGGTAACTTCACGGTTAGATTTTTCCGATTTATAGTATGAAAGCTCTATTCCGTTTCTGTTTACCTTCACCTTGCTTATATCTTCCGGCGAAATCTGAAGTTCATTATAATCTCTCTTTTTGGCAAATACTACGGTCTTTATTTCTTCGGAATCATCTCTGACATAAAAATCCACATAATATCCGAGCATATTTTCAATACCGCTCTCGCCTTTTTTATAATGTGTATCGTTTATATACACATCGTCCTCACCTTGAGCATAGCTGTTTGGTGTGAAACTTGACATATATGCCGCAGTAACAAGACCACGGTATTTTTCAAGCCTGAACGCCTTATATAGCAGTTTGTCCTGCCCTTTTTCGATAATACCTGTCTGCGGCAATTTTACGGCATCCAGCGCATTTTCCACAATTTTTGCCGCAGTATTTACTGTCAGAAGGTTACTGTCGTTATAATAAACATTGCGGTTTAATTTAAGGTCTGAGGCTATCCTTGCATAGCCGTAAGGATACCCTCCGTAATATTCTGCCTGTTCGGTATAGCCAAGAGCCGCTACAACCATTTTGTAAAACTGCTCATAGGTTATCGTTTTATCAGGTTCATAAAGAGAACCCGATGCGATAATACCAAGCTCTGCAGCATGATATATTGCTGCCGCATTTTTGTCCGATTCACTCACATCATCAAAAATTTGGCCGCTTTCAAGCATTTCTTCATCATAACCGAGAAGGCGTATAACCATACCTGCGGCGTTTCCACGGGTAAGCAATTTTTCAGCGTCCTTTTTTTCCGCTATATGAAGCGCATAGGCAAGCCCGTCAGGTTCTGTTTCTGCGCTTGCTTTGCTTACAGCCGAAACAAATGTGAAGTATCCTAAAACCAATGATATAACAATAATGAATGAATTAATTTTTCTTAAAATCAAGTTATTTCCCTCCGTATTCAAGGGGTTTTTAAATTCGAGCAAAACTTTGATAAGCGAGGTTATCAAAGTTTTGCAACAGACTATAAATAAGCGCCGGAATATTGCTCCTCCTGGTTTTGGCGGGATAATAAAAACTCCCGTCAAAAGTCGGATACTTCCCCTGCCGACTTATGGCGGCAGGGGATATGGAGTTATGATTATATTAAGCTCCGAGCCTATATACCGTACCGATTGGTTGCATTGATGTTGCATTGCTCCATACAAACGCTTTTGCAAAGCAATCTTCCGAATCCTGAGGAAGACCCGTCAACTCAATAGTATATGAGGTGTTTATGGTAGGATTGTTAACGTCCACAGCCTTTACGCCAACAAGTTTCTTTGTTCCGTTCTCTTCTGTTTTGTAAACAGCAAGCACAAGCATAATTGAATCAGGCATTTCTTTACCTTCTTCCGGTGCGCCTATCTTATATACGGCAGTAAGATTTCCATCTGTCGGGAAAGTGCCCTTTCCGCTGAACTCTATATCTTCGATTATTGATTTTTCGGCAAATATACCGTCAATCTTCATGCTGCTTATATAGTTCCAGCCGTCAAGTCCTCCTGCTATGGTAATCTTAAGATATATCGTGTCATCATTATTTCCGACTACCGTAAACGGTGTTAGCTCGCCCACATTCTTTTTTACCACACTCTGTACATCCGTATATGACATAAAGCGTTTTACAGGAGCAAGCGTACTGTTAAAGCCGTAAAGTCCCGGCACATTATATGCTTCATACTCGTTTCCTACGCTTACGGTGATTGAAGTGCTGAGGTTCGGTCCTGCGCAAGCGTCAATTGTGTTTCTACCTTTTAAATCTACATTAAGTCCTTTAAATATTTTGCCTTCCGGCGCCGAAAGCTTAAGTACAACCGCACCGCTTGTGTAGGTTGCCTGCCCATTATCGTCACCCGGGAATCCGAGCCAGTTAGTTGTTTCGTTGCCGAGGAACATAAGCCATTTTTTAACATCCACTACTTGACAGTACTCGTTTGTTGCCGCAATAAGCTCGGCATTTGCAGCCGCATTCGTGTCGCCCGCCTGCCACATATAACCTATAAGGTTTCTGTTTGTAATGCCCGTATAATTCATATTTGTGAGCGTTGTTGTGCTGTAACGGTCATCAGTGTAATCAACCTTAACTTTTTCTGTGAATGTAATCTCGGAAAGCCACGAAGTCATATAATTTTCCGAAGCAAAACTGAAATTGATATAATATTCTCTTTTGCCTTTTACAGCGTCTGTAAGCACAATTGTTTCGCCGTAATCGTACCAGTCTTTTCCTACATAGGGTGACCAATTATCTTCACCCGGAGTGCTGTCTGTAATTCTTCTGATATCTCCTTCAACTCCGCCGTAGAAGGATATGTCTAGCTCATCAAAGCCATCGGGATTTGTGCTTGTTACCTTATATGTAATATTTCTTACACCTGTCTGAGCAATAAGAGCTAAAACACCGTCCGTCTCCGTGAAGCTGTTTGTTGCATTACCAAGACCGAGCTTATAAAATGTTATATTATCACTTGTGCCAAGAACCTCGGTGCTTGGATAGTTGTCCGCAGAAGTTCTTATTGTATCCGATACAGAAGTAAATGCGGTGCGTCCGTCACGCGCAAGGGCACTCGAATTCATAGAATAAAGTACCTTTGAAGCATAAGAGCTGTCTGTAATCTCTGTACCCTGAGAAACCTTATTTGTATCGAACACAGCCGTAATCTTCATCTTCTGAAGATAGTTGTACGGTGAATACCCTGCCTCTGTCAACTGACCTCCGGCAATCATAAGCCTTACCCAGATTTCATTTTTATTGTTACCTACTACACTGAAGGTGTCAAGAGCCGTACCTACATTTCTTACTATTTCACCTTCCGAGTCGGTGCAGGACATATA
>CACZWA010000105.1 GCA_902784685.1 uncultured Ruminococcus sp. | reverse complement strand
AAACATATTATTATTATACTCTATTTATAGACAATTGTCAATAGCTGGAGCATATTTTATTATAATAATGAGGTGATTTTTATGATAATATATGAGCCGTTTTATAAAACAATTAAAGAAAAAAATGTTTCCACATACAAGCTGATTACAAAATATAACATAAGCCGCAGTCTTATTGACAGGCTGAAACATAACAAGCCGATAAGCACAGTAACCCTTAACGACCTATGTAAAATACTTGATTGCAGGGTAGAGGATATTCTTTTATATGTAGAAGATTAAAAAAAGATACAAGAGAAGCAAATAAAATAACTTCAATTGTATCTTTTATGTGATATTAAAATAAGGTCTGATTATTTTTTCTTTTTCTTAAAAGCAAGACCGAAAACAAGGATAAGCATAAGGCAGGCAAAGACCATGCGGCAAATTCCTGCTGTATCAAGCCCTGCAAAAACTGCCGAGCTTTTATCCGTTTTAAATAAATCATAATAACCTTTTAAATAAACAACGGTTATTATAAGCGGCAGAACGTAGCTTATGTAGCCTTTAAGCTTATAGGAAAACTTTATTCCTTTGCCGCGGTTTGCCTCTTTTATAAATTTATCCCAGCCCCAACCGTTTTTAGAGGTACAGAACAGTATAAATACCAGGCTTCCGAGGGGGAGGGCGTTATTTGAAACCAGAAAATCTTCAAGGTCCATAATTCCTGAACCTTCGCCAAGCGGCGTAACTCCGCTTAAAACATTAAAGCCGAGAGCGGCAGGAAGTGAAAGCACAAACAGTAAACCGAAAACAAGCAATGCCGAAGCTTTTCTGCTCATATTCCACATATCCATAAAAAATGCAATTATATTTTCGACAACGGCAATTATTGTTGAAAGAGCCGCAAACGACATAAATATGAAGAATGCCGCTCCGCAAAGTCTGCCGTATGCCATATTGTTAAACAGATTTGGCAAAGTTATAAAAAGAAGCGACGGACCTGCGTCAGGCTCAACACCGTAGGCAAAGCAAGCGGGAATTATGATAAAGCCTGCCATAAGGGCAACGAAGGTATCGAGTACAATTACCGTTACGGATTCTTTAACAAGAGTGTTGCCGCCGCTTAAATAACTGCCGAATATTTCCATAGCGCCAATACCTATGCTGAGCGTGAAGAATGCCTGAGACATTGCGGCAAAAACAACATTTCCGAGACCTGCTTCGGCAATTTTACCGAAATCGGGGACAAGATAAAAGCGTATTCCTTCGCCTGCGCCTTTAAGCACAACGCTGTGAACGGCAAGACCTACCATAAGAAGCATAAGAAGTACCATCATAACCTTTGTTATTTTCTCAACGCCCTTTTCAAGACCGATTATGCAAACAAGACTTGATACAAAAAGAGCTATAAACATCCAGAAAATAAGCGTTCCGGGTGAAGCAAGCATTGCTGAAAAATCGGCCGCTACACCTGCCTTGTCAAGCTCTGTAATGCCGCCGCTTATATATTTGTAGGTGTAATACAGCATCCAGCCGCCGACAACTGTGTAGAACATCATAAGCATAAAGTTTGCACCTATGCCAACCCATTTAAAGCGATGCCAGCCCGTGCCGCTCGGTTCGAGCTTATCAAAGACTTTTGCTATGCCGTACCTGCCGGCTCTGCCGATTGAAAATTCAGCCGTAAGTATTGGAAGACCAAGCAAAGCGAGGAACAGAAGGTAAATCAGTATAAATGCCGCTCCTCCGTACTGACCGCAAATGTATGGGAATTTCCATACGTTGCCAAGACCTATGGCGCACCCTGCCGAAACAAGGATAAAACCGAGTCTTGACCCGAATTTTTCTCTTTCTCTCATAAACATACTCCTTTATATTCTAAGTTTTTTTGGAAATTTATTTTTAAGAAGTCCTCCGCTTCCTTTTACAAAGCCGAGCGGATAGCCGTCCGTAAGCACTGCTCCGTAACCTTCAAAATTTCCGCTTAAAACGTCTCCGTGAAGATATTTTTTTATTTCTGCGCTTTCCGGGGCATAATTTATTTTTCTTTTAAAATCGTCGGCTTTAAGCGCCGGCGCAAGAGCGTGAGATGGCTCAAATCTGTTCTTTTTAAGCGTTCCGAGATGAAGTCCGCCTCGGACTGTTTTTATTCCGTCAAGCGGCAGACCGATGGGGATAAGATACAGATTATCACCAAAAAGCGAAAAGCTTCCGTCAAGCGTAACATTTAATGCGTCGGTTTCAAATTCTCTGTAAAGTTTAAGTGCTTCAAGTGTTTTTTTGTCGGCTTTTTTTGGTGCAAAATAAAGTTTTTCGCTTTCTCCGTCTTTTGAAAAAAGCGCAACAAAATGACCTTCGCCACGCTGTTTGTGCGGATATATGCGTTTTGCGGAGCTAAGGTCAAGGCTTGAGCCGATATAAGCGCCTTCGGCAGGGGACAGCCCTTTTAAATGTGTTTCGGAAAGGTGCATATCGGGGTATTTTTTTAAAATATATTCACATATTCCTTCATTTTCTTCGGGAGCAAAGGTACAGGTTGAATAAACCATTTTACCGCCCCTTTTTAGCATTTTATAAGCCGAGTCAACAATGTTTTGCTGCCTTAAAGCGCAGGACTGCGTATGCTGTATGCTCCAGCAGTCCACAGCCTGAGGTTCTTTGCGGAACATTCCTTCGCCGGAGCAGGGAGCGTCAACAATTATTTTATCAAAAAACTCCGTGAATTTTTCGGACAATTTTTCGGGAGATTCGTTTGTTACAATGCAGTTTGAAAGCCCGAAACGTTCTGTGTTCTCGGCAAGTACGGCGGCTCTTTTCGGCGTTATTTCGTTTGCAACAAGGAGACCGCTGCCTTTAAGCAAAGCGCCTGCCTGAGTTGCCTTGCCGCCTGGGGCGGCGCAGAGGTCCAGCACAAAATCACCCTTGTTTATGTCAAGCGCACTGACCGCCGCCATTGCTGACGGCTCCTGAAAGTAAAATACGCCTGCAAAGTGATAAGGGTGATTTCCTGAAATATCCACGTTATCGGCATAAAAGCCGTAAGGACACCACGGCACCTGCTCCGACCTTGAAAAAATTTCGGGTACGGAGGAACATTTAGCCGTGTTAAGCCGTATGCCGCGAGCGGCATTTCCACTTTTAAATGCCTTTAAAAAATCCTCATACTCGCTGCCGAGCATTTTTCGCATGCGTTTTTCAAAATCTGCCGGGAGAAGCATATTTTAACCCTCCCTGACTTTTCGCACAATGGAATTTGGTATAATTTTCTTGTCCGATTTTAGTTTTACAATCATTTTTGCGTTTGGTGCGGAGCTTATTTCCCAGCCGTTTTCGTCTGTCATATAATCCACCGTCATTGTCGTAAAGCCGGGTATCATCGGCTGAATTATTTCTATTTCGTCACCCTTAAAAAAGCGGTTTCGCTGTTCTACCGTAAGCAAGCCGCTTTCGGGGTCATAGCTTTTTACTATGCCGATTATGTCGTAGTTTCGCACATAGGACGAGGTTTCGTAAACCTGGCTGTTTTCATCGGTTTTGCCCTCAAAAAAGCCCGTGCAGTAGTTTCTGTGACTTATTTTTTTAAGCTCGTCGAGAAGCGTTTTGTCGAATGTGTATGTATCTCCGTCACGGTAATATGCGTCAATTGCTTCCCGGTATGCTTTAACAACGGAGGCAACGTAATATTCCGTTTTTACTCTGCCCTCAATTTTGAGAGAAGTAACGCCCGATTCGATAATTTCAGGGATATGCTCAATAAGACAAAGGTCTTTTGAATTGAAAATATATGTGCCTTTTTCGTCCTCGTAAACCGGGTAATATTCTCCCGGTCGTTTTTCTTCAACAAGATTATAGTTCCAGCGGCAGGGTTGAGCGCATGAGCCGCC
>CACZWA010000104.1 GCA_902784685.1 uncultured Ruminococcus sp. | reverse complement strand
AAAACATATGCATAAATTGTGGTCTTTGTGAAAAAGTTTGTAATTTTAAGAATCATTTTAATAATGATTCTTTAAAAAATAGGGATATAAAAGTTTACGCTTTAAAACATAAAAACGAAAACACTCGTAACGCATCTATGTCCGGAGGAGCGTTTACGGCTTTTTCGGACGAAATTCTCCGAAACAATGGAGTTGTATACGGTTGCGCACTTGATGAAAATTTACAAGCTGTTCATATAAGAGCTGAAACAAATACCGACAGAAATCTTATGAGGGGCTCAAAATATGTACAGAGCTGTATGGGTGACATATTTAAAAAAGTAAAGATAGACCTTGAAAGCGGGAAAAATGTCCTTTTTTCCGGCACCGCCTGCCAAATTGACGGACTCAAAGGATATTTAAGAAAAGATTATAAAAACCTTATACTTTTAG
Organism: uncultured Ruminococcus sp.; assembly: GCA_902784685.1. Lineage (GTDB taxonomy): Bacteria > Bacillota > Clostridia > RUG12999 > RUG12999 > RUG12999. The sequence continues at coordinate 3,444 of CACZWA010000104.1, read as the reverse complement.
ATATAGTATGCTTTGGTGTTCCAAGTCCGATTGTTTGGCGTAAATATCTTGATTACTGTTCAAAAAAATACGGGAAAATAAAAATTGCTATTTTTCGAGATAAAGCGAATTTTGGCTGGAAATCAAACGTTAGCACAATCATTAACGAAAATGGTAAAATGTTTCATAATAAAGTGTATGCACGTTTATTTTCCGGCAAACTTGCGTTAAGACCCAGTTGTTATGAATGTCCGTATAAAGCTATAAACCGTTTTTCTGATATTACCATAGGCGATTATTGGGGTATAGATAATAATTATTCTGACTTTAATGATAATAAAGGTGTTTCACTTGTTATTTTAAATAACAAAAAGGGAATTGAGTTTTTTGAAAATATTAAAGATCAAGTAAACTTTATCGAAACAAGTATAGATAACTGTATGCAACCTATGCTAAAAGGTAATTTTGAAAAGCCTGCATCTAAGATGCGTGAACAATTTTGGAATGATCTTATAAATATACCTTTTTATAAAATAATAAAAAAATATACTAAAAAGAATATTAAACAAAAAATCAAAAGTTTAATCAGAAGAATAGTCTAAATACTTTATAAAAATAGCAAAATGATATTATGTTATTGCAAGAAATAAACACGGCAATAATAATTTTATAAATCCCAGCGAAAGGAGAATAAAAATGTCAATTTACGATTACACGTTAGTTCGGGGCGACGGAAAAGAGATAAAAACGGAGGAATTTAAGGGCAAGGTGTTACTCATTGTAAACACGGCGACAGGTTGCGGCTTTACTCCCCATTACGAGCCGATTGAAGCCATGTACGAAAAGTACCACGACCGTGGGTTTGAGGTCATTGACATTCCGTGCAATCAGTTTGCCGGTCAGACGCCGGGCTCGGATGAAGAAATCCACGAATTTTGTACGCTTAAATACGGTACAAAATTCCCGCAAATGAAAAAATCCGACGTAAACGGCGAAAACGAACTTCCGCTTTACACCTACCTTAAAAGCGAGAAGGGCTTTGAAGGCTTCGGTCACGGACCTATGGCGCTTGCTATGGGTGCAATGCTCAAAAAAATCGACAAGGACTACAAAAACAATCCCGACATAAAATGGAACTTCACAAAATTTGTAGTAGACCGTGAAGGCAACGTTGTTGCTCGCTTTGAACCTACCGAAAAAATGGAAAAAGTTGAGAAGTGCGTTGAAAGCCTTCTTTAAATAATAACTCCCATGATATAGACCGCTATGCAGGCAAAAACCGCAACGGTTAAAAGGCTTCTTTCAAGATACGAAAGTACAACCGCCACAGCAAAACCAACAGCCGCAGAAATTATGTTCTGCGGCTCGTTTGCTCCTACGGAATAAAAAACGTCCGGTATAACCATGGCGCTTAAAACGGCGTATGGTATATAATGGAGCATGCTTTTTACAAACGGCGAGGTGATTTTTCGCCTGAAAAGCACAAAAGGCACCATTCTTACGGCATATGTAACAAGCGCCATAACCGTTATGTATTGTAAAGTTCTATTCATTTTCAGTCTCCTTATACGGCATAACAAGCGCAGCAAACGCAGATGCCGCCACAGCGCAAATTATTATCGCAAAACCCGGCGTTACGGCTTTAAAAAGCGGAACATATTTTATTATGCAGTTTATTGCCGCCGCAAAAATTACGGCAATAAAAACGCCTCTGTCCTTCTTTGATGGCGGAACAACGATTGCGATAAACATTCCGTAAATTGCAATTCCGAGCGCCGCAGTTATATCCCCCGGGAGCATACTGCCAAGCACCGCTCCGCACGCTGTTCCGAGCGACCAGCCTATCATCGGCATTGTCACAAGCCCGTACATATATATAGGAGTGAGCGCCCCTTTCTTTATTGCCGCAACCGCAAAAATCTCGTCTGTTATAAAAAAAGACAAAATAAACCTGTTTAAGTTGCCGAATGTTGCGCTTAACTTCTGCGAAAGCGCTATTCCCATAAGCGAATAACGAAGGTTAATAACAAGCTGGGTGAGCGCCATTTCAATCAGCGTGCCCGCAGCAACAATAACGCTTACTCCCGCAACCTGCCCTGCCGAGGTCAGATTTGTCACGGAAATAAGTATAGCATAAAGCGCCTTTAAGCCGAGATTTACGGTAGATATACCGAAGCCGAAAGAAATCGGAAAATATCCGAGCCCTATCGGCAGACCGTCCAAAAGCCCCTTTTTATATAACGATTTACTGTTCGCCATTTACGATTTGTTCCCCTTAAAAAATTAGTTTTCTCTTGCTCTTAAAAGCAGTTCCTTTGCCTGACTTATTGCAACAGGACTAAGGTCGCTTCCCGAATTTATTCTTGCAATTTCCTGCACTCTGCCGTTATCGTCAAGAGGCACAATGCAGGTTTTGGTTCTGCCTCCAGATACAATTTTTTCTATTTTATAGTGATGTTTTCCTGCCGCCGCAATATGACCGAGATGTGTTATAACGAGCGTTTGCTTGTCCTTCGATACCATTTGGAGCTTTGCGGCTACTTTTTCTGCGGCTCTGCCGCTTACACCGCTGTCAATTTCGTCAAAAACATATGTAGCGGCGTCGTCAGTTCTTGCCATAATGCACTTTATGGCAAGCATTATACGGCTAAGCTCTCCGCCCGAAGCAATTTTTGAAAGCGGCTTTACCTCCTCGCCTCGGTTCGGTGAAATAAAAAACTCAACTCCGTCACATCCGAGTCCGCCGTAAGGTACTTTTTTTATATCTACAACAAAACGGCTTCCCTGCATGTTAAGTTCCTCAAGCTGTTGTTCGATTTCAACCGACAGCTTCTCACCGTATTTTACACGGATTTTATGCAGCTCCTCCGCTTTTTCTTCTATCTCATTTTTCAGTTCGGAAAGGTTAATATCAAGCTCTGTTTCAAGGCTTGCGCTTTCTTTAAGCTCCGCAAGCCTTTCCTTTGACTTTTCAAGCCTGCTTAAAACGGCATTTTCATCTGCGCCGTACTTTCTTTCGATTTTGCGGATAATGTCAAGCCTGTCCGTTATTTCTTCAAGCTGTGCCGCCCCAAAATTTTCTTCATAAAGCGTTCCGCCACGGTTTATATCGTCAAGTGCGTAAAGAGCTTCACGAAGCGCCTGAACGGTTTTTTCGAGGCCCTTATCAAAGGCTGACGCCGCCTCTAACTTTCCTGCGGCAATATCAATTCTTTCTCTTGCACAGCCCGTTTCTTCAAAAAGAAGCCCTGCCGCAAGCTTTTTTGCCTCGGAAATTTTTTCGCTGTTTAAAAGCGCCGTTCTTTTTGCGGTAAGCTCGTCAGATTCTCCTATCTTTAAATCTGCCGCCTCAATTTCCTGTATTTCATATTCAAGATATTCAATCTCGCTGTTTCTTTTTTCTTCGTTCTCTTTTAAAGCACGACGTTTTTTTGCCGCCGAAATATATGCCTTATAGCTTTCACG
>CACZWA010000103.1 GCA_902784685.1 uncultured Ruminococcus sp. | reverse complement strand
TTTACATTTTTTGTGGTATAATCTAAGTGAGCCACATTGTAACCTCCGGTTCTGTTTTGTTTTGTCACTTAACATTATACCATAGGTTTCAGTATGGTTCAATTATTTTGGTCATTTTATTTTACAACTTACCAAAAAATCTAATTTTTTTAATCTGTAATTATAACGCTCTTTGTTTCTGCTTTCCAATTTACCGAGCATTTAAGTCCTTCGGATACAAATCGTACAGGGACAAAAATACGGCTGTTTACTGTCTCCGCAGCGGCGTCAAGAGCTATCTCCTCGCCGTTTACGAAAGCACTATCCGCATACATTGTGATTTTAACTTCATAGCCGTTACGGCTTATTGTTGCAGTCTTTGTAGCATCATCATAAGCCACCTGAGCGCCGAGTGCCTCTGCTATTGCACGAACGGGAACCATTGTCCTGTCATTCTTTATATAAGGGTCTACATCAGAGTCAACATATTTGCCGTTTACTCTTATATCTATTCCGAGAACAACCGCCGGCGGAACCATTCTGTCGGAAACTATTTCGCCGTCTTTTAAAACAATAACGTAGTGTTCCGCTCCTGCAGAAACATATGAAACATCATTATAAAGGACGGTAGCCTCATATGTTCCGTATGCCGAGTTAAAGTTTGTAATATCAACAAGCGTGCCGTCGTTTTTAAGTGCGAGAAGTCTTGAATATGCTCCTGCTGTCGAGTAGCCCGTCATACATTCTATCTCTTTAAAATCGCCGAGAAGCTCAGCGCCTTTTTTAATGTTGGACGCTTTAAATTTTGACTCGGTTGTAACTATATCGCCGCTTTCGTTAATTCCCCAGAAATTTGTGCCGTCAAATACAGCTTTTTTAATTCCTGTCCAGTTTTTAACTCTCGAATCGTTTGCTCTGAGGCCTGTTGCAACAACCGTTCCGCTTTCCGTAATGCCGAGAACAGCGTCTTCTTTTGCGTATATCCACGCAATATCCGTCCAGTTTTGTGCGGCTCTGTAATACGAAGCGTTTGTTCCGCATATTTTAAGCGTTTTATCTGCTGTTATGCCGAAAACAACGTCATTTCCTGCATCTATATATGTTATATTTTCCCACGATGAAAGAGCGTTATACTCTGAACGGTTATATTTTGAAACGCTTCCTACCTCGCCGCTCTCCGTAAGATAGAAGAAGATATTTTCTTTAAAATCTTCACAGGCAATTTGTTTTATGCCCGAAAGACCCGAAACCACGGAAGTATCAAAAAAATTATAGCCCTGACTTATAACAGTTCCGTCCGTGTTAAGCGCAACAAGCTTTGATGTTGTTGTAGTGGTATCAGCCATCATAGATGCCGATGCTCCGATTGTTCCGATTGAAATTACAGCCGCAGAAAGTGCCGCAAGTATTTTTTTATTCATTTTTTAGTCTTTCCTTTCCTTTGTTCAGTTATTTTTTTAATATATCATAAGCTTCACGCTTAGTCATATTCTTTTTCTTTGCCGCAAGTTTTATTGCTTCTTTAGAGTCGGTACCGCTTTTTATGTACTCCTCATATATTTCTTCAAGGCTTCTTTCGTCCTCAAAAATTTCGTGAACGTCCGAGCCTTCAACAATAAGCACATATTCTCCTCTCGGCTCATTTTCATCGTAATACGAAATTGCTTCACTTAAAAAGCACGGTTTAAACTCCTCAAATTTTTTTGTAAGCTCTCTGCAAAGGCAAATTTTTCTGTTGCCTAAAATATCCGCCAAATCTTTAAGCGTGACTTTAAGCTTGTGAGGCGCTTCATAAAAAATAAGCGTTTCGGGATAGTGCGCAACTTCTTCAAGCCTGTTTTTACGTTCTTTTTTATTGACAGGTAAAAACCCCTGAAAAGCAAATCTCGAAGCAGATAGTCCCGAACCTATAAGCGCCGTTATTGCCGCATTTGCTCCCGGAAGCGGTACAACGTTTACGCCGCTGTCTATACAAAGCTTTACAAGATCCTCTCCGGGGTCTGAAATTGCAGGTGTACCTGCGTCTGTTACAAGGGCAATATTCTCTCCTGCAAGAAGCTTTTTTATAAGCTCCTCTCCTCTTTCTTTTTTGTTATGCTCATGATAACTTACAAGCGGCTTTTTTATCTCAAAGTGATTGAGCAACCCAAGAGAATGTCTTGTATCTTCTGCGGCTATAATGTCCGCATTTTTAAGCACGCTTAGCGTTCTGAGCGTTATATCTTCAAGATTCCCTATCGGTGTAGGACAGAGATATAAAGTTCCTTTTTCATTCATATTAATCTCCATTCCGCCTTGCTATTCAACAACAATCGGCGGCAAAACATTAATTTGTGTACCGCCGCCAAGCACGGCGCATATCATTACAAGCTCCGCGCGTTTACCGGGCTTTGTGTAAACAAATTGGATTTCTTTCGGTTCAAGCTTATACTTTCGGCAGGTGCAAATAATATCAACCAGTCTTTCCGCCTTATGCACAAGATAAAACCTTCCGCCGTAACGCAAAACTTTTACTGCGCTTTTTACAACATCATCAAGCGTACAATCAACCTCATACCTTGCTCTTGCAATTTTGTTGCTCTCGCTCATCATACCGCTTCCGCTTTTTGAATAAGGCGGATTGCAGGTTATAACATCAAAACTGCTTTTCAAAATTTTTGAAGCGTCTTTTATATCGCCGCAGATAAATTTAAGCTTATCGTGAGCGCCGTTTAAAGCCGCTGTTTTATTTGCTGTAACAACAATTTCTTCTTCTATTTCAAGCCCGATAATTTCCTTTGCTTTGTTTCTTGAAAGAAGAATCAGAGGAATTATACCGCTTCCGGAGCAGAAATCAAGTACACGCTCCCCATTTTTGAGGTTGACAAAATCCGACAGCAAAACAGCGTCGGTGCCGTACCTAAAACCGTGAATATTCTGTATCAGCTGTAATCCGCCGCACTGAATATCATGCAGTCTTTCATATTGTTCAAGCTCAATATCCATAATAATGCTCCGAAAACGAAAGAGAAAACTCTCTTAAAATACTTCATTTACATTTTATATCAAAAAGCTACGCTTGTCAACTATATTTTTGTGTTATAATTGTGAAATTTATATTTTATTGTCTGATTTTTATTCAATTATATACGGCTTTTCAAGCAGGTCACGTCCGCTAATCATTTTGCTTTTGTTTTTACAGCAAAGAGCGGCAATGTTTTGCGCCTTCATTTCAAGCTCAAACTGTTCTGCCCCAAAGCTGTCAAGTTTTTTATAGTCGGCGCCTCTTGAAATAATCGGGAATATTTCTTTTACGCTACCGAGTATCTTTAACCCCGTTTTGTTTGCGGCAAGCACTTTTGCATACGCCGCACCTTTTTGTGCGTGCAAAGAAACAGTCCCTGCTTCTGTTCCGAGAAGAATAGAAAGTGCCGCTCTTGAAAGCCTTGTATGGGTATATCTTTTTGTTTTTACGGCAGAAAGTATATCTTCAACCGTAAAGTTTTTTTCCGCCGCAGAAACAAACCTGTTTTCAAGTCCTTCCGCTATATATGCAAAACTCTTTAAATTTTTACGCTCTGTGCGCAAAATTCCCGTAAACAGCAAATCAAGCTTTTCAATATCATATACGTTTCCGCTGTTTACCTCATTTTCAAAAATACTATACGCTTTTTGCGGCATATATTTTTTTATATTTTCCGTCTTTCCTTCTTTTACTGCCTGCCTTATAGCCGCGGCTGATGCAAATTTTCCGTCAAACTCCTTGCTGTTGTAATCTCCGTCACGTTTTACCGTAAACGGTTCAATTCCGCTTCCGAGCTTTCTCAATGCATTGATATATTTTATTCCGAGAAGATTATTCGGCTCCGAAAGAAGCTCCGCATAATCTTTTGTATATTCCGCCACCGCCGCCGCAAAAGATTTTCCTTCGCCTGCTTTTTCTTTTATATGCTTTGAAATATCCGCT
>CACZWA010000102.1 GCA_902784685.1 uncultured Ruminococcus sp. | reverse complement strand
TTAATTTTATACTGTTCGGAAAAATTTCCGTTTATTCTAAGGAGTGAAGATAATGTACTCAAGTGAAGTTGTTATAAAACGTGATGAGGGGCTTCATGCCCGTCCTGCAACTTTTTTTATTCAGAAAGCAAACCAGTTTGAATCTTCAATCTGGATCGAAACCGACAGCCGTAAAGTAAACGCAAAGAGTCTTCTCGGTGTGCTTTCGCTCGGAATAATGAAGGATGCCACAATAAATATAATTGCCAACGGCACAGATGAACAGGACGCTGTTAATGCGCTTGTTGCTCTTGTAAACTCAAATTTTGTGGAATAATCCTGTTTTTGCAAATTCAAGGGGGATATATTTATAAAGCGTTGTCTTTGTGAATATATCCTTTTTTTAACATAAAGAAGGTGATTACGTTTGACGCTTGAAGAAAAAATCAAAGGGCTTCCGGAATGTCCCGGCGTTTATATAATGAAAGACAACGGCGGAAATATCATTTACGTCGGCAAATCAAAATGCCTTAAAAACCGTGTAAGCCAATATTTTCATAAAAATTCTTCTCATACTCCGAAGGTTATCAGTATGGTTCAGGCAATTTATGACTTTGAATATATTATGACCGATACCGAGTGGGAAGCTCTTGTACTCGAATGTAATCTTATAAAGAAGCATAAGCCTTACTATAATATTCTTCTTAAAGACAGCAAGGCATATCCTTACATTAAGCTCACTCTTGACGAGCCGTATCCGAGGCTTGTGCTTGCAAGAAAAGTCGAAAAAGACGGCGGAAGGTATTTCGGACCATATTCGGGCGGCATTGTGCGTGATACTCTCGAAACACTGCGCAAAACCTTCAAACTCCGCACCTGCCGCAAGGTTTTTCCCCGTGATATCGGCAAAACAAGACCATGCCTTAACCATCATATAGGTCTTTGCGTTGCCCCCTGCACAGGCAAAATATCGCAGGAGGAATACCGTGCAATAACCGATGAAATTGTTGATTTTCTTGAAGGCAGACACACCGAGCTTATATCACGGCTCGAAAAGAAAATGTATGAGCTTTCCGACGCTATGCTTTTTGAGTCTGCGGCGGCTGTTCGTGACAAAATAAACCACCTTAAAGGCATTTCGGAAAAGCAAAAGATAACAAATATAGGCGGCGGCGACAAAGACGTTGTAGCTATTGTAAGCGGCCCCGGAATTGCAAATGCGCAGGTGTTTTCTTTTCGTGGCGGTAAACTGTTAGGTCGTGAGGAGCTTTGGCTTAGCGGTGTAAACTATGAAGATGAAGCGCAGATTGCGGCAAATTTTATGGCGCAGTTTTATATTTCGTGCGAATATATCCCGAAAGAAATTCTCATAAACATAAAACCCAACGACTTTGACTCTATTGTAAAATGGCTCTCCGACAAAAGAGGCAGCGCCGTAAACTTACATGTTCCCGAAAGAGGAAACGGCAGGCAGACAATGGAAATGGCAGTTAAAAACGGTCAAAAAGCCGTTCACGATTACCACGAAAGTGCGAGCAACGACCGTGCAAGGAATGTGCTTGCCGCCGATGAACTACGCAAGGCGCTTGAAATTCCCACGGCTTTAAACCGCATTGAGGCTTACGATATATCCACAACAGCAGGAGAAAATTCTGTAGGCAGTATGGCCGTTTTTGAAGGCGGTGAGCTTGCAAGAAGCGAATACCGCCATTTCAAGATAAAAACCATTCAAGGCGTCAACGACTACGGCTCTCTTGACGAGGTTTTATCCCGACGCTTTGCACGATACAAAAACGGTGACGCATCTTTTTCAAAACTGCCCGACCTTATTCTTGCGGACGGCGGAATTGCCCAGGCAGGCGTTATTGACGGCGCTGTACGCAAAATGGGCTTAAATGTGCCTGTTTACGGTATGGTTAAAGATTCTCACCACAGAACAAGGGCATTGCTTAGCCTTGACGGAGAAATAATCCCAGTATCAAACGAAGCTTTCAGGCTTATTTCCATGATACAGGAGGAGGTTCACAGAATTGCAATAGGCTATCATCGAAAACTCCGTGGAAAAGCGCTTGTTCATTCTGTTCTTGAAGATATTCCGGGCATTGGCGCAAAACGCCGCGCGGCGCTTATGAAACATTTTAAGAGCATTAAAGCTGTTTCCGTTGCAAGCGTCGATGAACTCGAAAAAGTACCCGGAATAAGCCGAAGCGCCGCAGAAGAAATATACGCACATTTCAGAAAAAATGACAATAAGGTGAGTAAAGAAAATGAAGGAGTTTAATATAAATAAAAACGACGCCGACCAAAGGCTTGACAAATTTGTTTTTAAGTTATGTCCTTCCCTGCCGCAGTCACTTCTTTATAAATATATACGCATAAAGAGAATAAAAGTAAATTCGGCACGCAGTGAGCTTTCGTACAGGCTCAAAGAAGGCGATACCGTTCAGCTTTATATAAACGATGAATTTTTTTCCAAAAATTCGTCCGATTTTCTTTCTTTAAAAGGCGGAATAAACGTGGTTTATGAGGACGAAAATATTCTCCTTGTCGATAAACCCTCCGGGCTTGTGGTTCATGAGGACGACAGAGGTTCATCGGATACCTTGATAGGCAGAATACAAAAATATTTGTACGATAAAAAAGAATATGACCCGAAAAGCGAAAACTCGTTTGCGCCGTCACTTTGCAACCGAATTGACCGCAACACTTCGGGAATTGTAATAGCCGCAAAAAATGCCGAAACGCTTCGGGTTATGAACGAAAAAATAAAGCAGAGGGAAATTAAAAAATTTTACCTTTGCCTTGTTAAGGGAAACTTAACTCCAACTTCAGGCACGCTTACAGGCTGGCTTTCAAAGGACGAAAACGCCAAACAGGTAAAGATTTTTTCTTCTCCGCACAAAGGATGTAAAACGATTATAACAAGCTACAAAACGCTAAAAAATTTCGGTGAGTATTCGCTTGTCGAGGTCCACCTTGAAACAGGCAGAACGCACCAAATAAGGGCGCATTTTGCTTCTGTCGGTCATCCCCTTTTGGGCGACGGAAAATACGGTGACTATGAATTAAACCGTAAATTCGGCCTTAATTCACAGGTGCTTATCTCTTATAAGCTTGTATTTGATTTTAAAGGCTCTCCCACGCTTCTTGAGTATCTTAACGGTAAAACTTTTGAAATTCGTGATGTATGGTTTAAAAACGGTGCAGTCTAAAAAACTGCACCACTTTCCTTTTTATAACTTATTTGTTTTTACCTGCCCTGAATATTTCCTTCTTCCGAAAGATTTTCGTCTTTAAATCTTTGTATTTTATGTGTAGTGGTTTTGGCAAAAGGTCTGAGCCTTATGCTGAACGAAAGAATATGTTTATACCCCTGAACCATATTATTCACTTTTGTAATTTCGTCTTTTATAAGCTCAACAAGCTGTTCTTGTGTGTAGTCTTTTCCGAGTTTTGCTTCAACCTCTGAATAATTCGGAACAATCTGCGCCGCAATTATCGTATCGCCGCCACGCTCTTTTCCCATTACAAGGCTGTCGTCAATAAAATCGCTTCTTGAAAGATAAGATTCAAGTTCTTCGGGGAAAATATTCTTTCCGTTTTTGGTTACGATAACGTCTTTCTTTCTTCCGGTTATATGAACAAAACCGTCCTCATCAATATAGCCGAGGTCACCGCTGTGATACCAACCGTCTGTAATTGCTTCTGCGGTAAGCTGCGGATTTTCATAATATCCGAGCATAACGTTTCCGCCTTTTATGAGAATTTCACCAATTCCTTCGTTATTCACATCAACCGTCTTTATTTCAACCCCCGGAAGCGGCAAGCCTGCTGCGTCGTCCTTGAAATATTTGTCACGGTTAAGAGCGGCAATGGGCGCACATTCCGTAAGTCCGTATCCCTGAATAAGATTTATTCCGAAATCTCTGAAACCTTTTGCAACGGCAGGG
>CACZWA010000101.1 GCA_902784685.1 uncultured Ruminococcus sp. | reverse complement strand
CGGCGCTTCTTATGGAAAACAGTATTAAAGCCGAGCTTATTATAAAAGCTTACGAAAGCGGCATTATTGAACAAGGCAGTCAAAATGAACTTAAAAAAATATTAAGACTTGATTCTGGCAGTATATGTGATGATATTTTGAAGCGTTTGGAGAAATAAATATGTCTGAAAGACTCGACAAAAGCGTATATAAAAGAGGGCTTGCAACAAGCCGTGAAAGGGCAAGACAGCTCATAAAAAGCGGAGCTGTATTTGTAGACGGCTTAAAAGAGATAAAGACAAGCAGGACGGTAGATGACGAAAACAATATCGAAATAAAAGGCGAGCAAATAAAATATGTCAGCCGAGGCGGACTTAAGCTTGAAAAGGCGGTGGATTTTTTTTCGTTAAACCTTTGCGGACTTACTGCAATTGATATGGGCGCTTCGACAGGCGGTTTTTCGGATTGTATGCTTCAAAACGGAGTCGAAAAAATATATGCAGTCGATGTCGGTAGCGGACAGCTCCATGAAAGTTTAAGAAACAATTCTAAAGTTATTAATATGGAGCATAAAAATATAAGGAATATGCTTTTTGACGATATTGGCGAAAAAGTCGATTTCATTTCGATTGATACTTCTTTTATTTCGCTTAAATATATTTTACCGGTTGCATTTATGTTTCTTAAAGATAGCGGAGATATTGTTGCGCTTATAAAGCCGCAGTTCGAAGCAGGAAAAGAAAACATTGGCAAAAACGGGATTGTAAAGGATGTAAAAATCAGAAAAAAGGTTATTAAAGATATATATGATTTTGTACTTGAAAATAGTTTTATTCCTGTAAATCTTACCGTTTCTCCCATAACCGGCGGCGACGGAAACGTTGAGTATCTTATGCATATTAAAAAAAGCGGCGAAAAATTTGATATTGAAAGCTATGTTGTAGAGGAAACTGCAAAATGAAGATTGTGACATATAATATAAGGTGTCGCTTTGAAGGTGACGGAATAAACTCCTTTGTAAACCGTGCCGGGCTTATGCTTAATAAAATCAATGAAGAAAAGCCCGATATTATCGCTTTTCAAGAGGTAACGGATAAAATTGCCGATTTTTTAAGAAATAATCTTTGTGGGTATGAGCTTGTGGGTCACGGGCGAAATGCCGATTATTTCGGTGAGGGCGTTTATTTTGCGTACCAAAGAGAAACTGTGAGTCTGTTTGAGCTTGAAAGTTTTTGGCTGTCGGGTACTCCGCATGTTCCGGCATCACGGCTTGAAGGGCAAAGTTCTTGCCCCAGAACCTGCCTCGCAGGGCTTTTTTGTATAGACAAAACGGTTTTTAGGGTGTATAATCTTCATTTGGACCATTTGAATAACAACTCAAATGTAAGAGAAAAGGAAGCCGAGCAGATTATTATGCACATAAAATCAAAAGACGGTGATTTTCCTTGTTTTGTTGTTGGGGATTTTAATGCTTCTCCAAATGAAAAATGCATAAAAATGTTTGAAGAAAACGGCTTTGCCGACTCAGCGCATAATGTCGGCGTAACTTTTCATAATTTTGGTGGGAAAAACTATAAAAACGGCAAGAAAATCGACTATATTTTTGCGGATAAAAAAGCGCACGGAAAGCTTAAAAAAGTAGATAAATGGAAGGACGAACAGGACGGCATTTTTCTTTCCGACCATTATCCGATAGAAGCAGAATATAAAATTTAAAATAAAAGACCTTGGCTATTAAAAATCAAGGTCTTTTATCTCATTTTCAAGCAAGTTTGTAATATCATATCTTTCGGCGACTTTAAGAGAAACCGAAAGATTTTCGTTTTTAAGCGCTTCTTTTACTGTGTTATATGCCACGCTCGGCGTATTATTTTCTTTACTTAAATGTCCGAGTACAATTCGCTTTGTGCCGCTCCTTGAAAGCGCGCAGGCAAGCTTTGCCGCCTGTGAATTACTCATATGTCCGATATGCGAAGCAATACGCTTTTTTAGCGGATATGGGTAAGGTCCGTTTTCAAGCATTTCCTCATCGTAATTTGCCTCGATGAGCGCAGTGTCACAGCCTTTAAGATATTCGGCAAATTCACCCGTCAGCCTTCCGTTATCGGTTGCAAGAGCATACTTTGTACCGCCGCAGTTGAAAATATAGCCGACAGACAATGCCGAATCGTGAGAAGTTAAAACAGGGGTTACGTCAATATCGCCGATAAAAAAAGTTTTTCCGGGAATAGCTATTTGCTTGTTAAAAAGAGGAATACTCTCGCTTACTTTCTCAAGCTGTTCCCATGTTGGAGCAGTTGCATAAACAGGTACGCAAAAAGCTTTTGTTAAAACTTTCAGTCCGCATATGTGGTCGCTGTGTTCGTGAGTTATTAAAATAGCGTCAACCGAAGATTCTCCGATTGAGTAAAGGCTTTCTTTAATTCTTTTTGTGCTTATACCGCAGTCTATAAGGATATTTGTATTGTTATATTTAATAAAAGCGGAATTTCCACTGCTTCCGCTTGACAGTGAGTAGAACTTTATCAAAAAACTGACCTCCGTATGGTTGACTAATCCGAATCACGTTGAATATCGGCACCTATTGCACGGAGTTTTTCTTCAAAATGCTCATAGCCTCTGTCAACATATTTTATATTTTTTACTGTAGTTTTGCCGCTTGCCATAAGACCTGCCACAACCATTGCGGCACCTGCACGAAGGTCGGTTGCATTTACCGTACCGCCGCACAGATTACGTACACCTTCAATAACCGCCATTCTACCGTTTACAGTTATGTGAGCGCCCAATCTTCTAAGCTCGTCAACATACTGAAAACGGTTTTCCCATACGCCTTCCGTAACAATGCTTGTACCGTTTGCAACGGTTAAAAGCGCAACAGCAATAGGTTGCATATCGGTCGTAAAACCGGGGTAGGGAAGCGTTTTAAGGTTTGCTTTGCCTATTTTGCCGTCGCTTATAATTCTTATTGAGTCAATATGTTCCTCAACGGTAACATTCATTTCTTCAAGCTTTGCGCTTATTGCTTCCATATGCTTTGGAATTATATTTTTTATAAGCACGTTACCGCCTGCCGCCGCAGCAGCAATCATAAATGTTCCTGCCTCTATTTGGTCGGGAATTAAAGTGTATGTAATATTTTTGTTGAGTTCCTTAACGCCGTTAATTCTTATAACGTCAGTTCCTGCGCCTTTAACATCAGCGCCCATGGCATTTAAAAAGTTTGCAACGTCAACAATATGAGGCTCTTTTGCAACGTTTTCGATTATTGTTGTTCCTTCGGCAAGTACGGCGGCAATCATAATGTTAATGGTTGCGCCTACGCTGACGGTATCGAGATAAATGTTTGCACCGTTTAGCGGAAGCTCTTTTTTAGCTTTAAAAATACTGCTTATGCTAACCTCCGCTCCCATTGCGGCAAAACCCTTCATATGAAGGTCTACGGGACGTTCGCCAAAATTGCAGCCACCCGGCATGGTAACTTCGGCATTACCAAAACGGCCAAGAAGTGCGCCTACTATATAGTAAGAAGCACGAAGATGATTAAGTACTTCAAAATCTGCAACGGTGGAAATATCACCGCTTGCGTCTATTCTGACAGAATTTCTGCTAAGTCGTTCAACCTTTGCGCCGAGTCTGCCGAGAACATCGAGTATGTAATTTATATCTTGAACATCGGGGATGTTTTCGATTGTACAAATTCCGTGATTAAGCAATGCGGCAGGGAGTATGGCAACGGCGGCATTTTTCGCGCCGCTTATATCAACCTCGCCGAAAAGCTTATTGCCGCCTTTAATGACGAATTTATCCAAAGTAAAAGCACTTCCTTTTAAAGTAATATATAAAAGCAAATTTTGTTATTTTTAGTTCACCAAATACTATTATACCATAAAAAACAAAAAATGCAAACATTTTTAAAAAAATTTTTAAAAAGGGAAAGTTGTAAAATAAAATGACCAAAATAATTGAACCATACTGAAACCTATGGTATAATGTTAAGTGACAAAACAAAACAGAACCGGAGGTTAGAATA
>CACZWA010000100.1 GCA_902784685.1 uncultured Ruminococcus sp. | reverse complement strand
GACGATTTAAGACAGTATAACGAGCTTGCCGATATTCTTAAAGCCGCTCATATTAAAACGCTTACGGCAGGCGGTATGGACGAGGCTGCTGCGGCAAAAAAAGCCGAAAAAATGGCGATTGAGGACGCAAGATATGTTTTGCCAAATGCCTGCGAAACAAAAATGGTTGCGACATTTAACGCCAGAAGCCTTATGAACTTCTTTAATCACCGCTGTTGTGAAAGAGCGCAGTGGGAAATACGAGCACTTGCGGACGAGATGCTTCGCCTTGTTAAAGAAGTTGCGCCGACACTCTTTAAGCTTGCCGGACCGCCGTGTATAAGCAGGGGGTGCCCGGAAGGAAAAATGAGCTGCGGCAAAATAAATAAAAAAAAGAAAAAATATCTTAATATATAGGAGATTGATATAATGCCCGGAAAAATGCTTGTGGTTGACGGAAACAGTATAGTAAACCGTGCTTTTTACGGAGTGCGTATGCTTACAAACAGCAAGGGTATGTTTACAAATGCCATATACGGTTTTATTAACATTTTAAACAAATACTTAGAGAGCGAAAAGCCTGACTATGTCTGCGTTGCCTTTGATGTTAAACATCCTACCTTCCGTCACGAAAAATATGCAGAATACAAAGCAGGCAGAAAAGGTATGCCTGAGGAGCTTCATATGCAAATGCCCGTTTTAAAAGAAGTGCTTGCGGCAATGAATATAAAAATGCTTGAGCTTCCGGGCTATGAGGCAGATGATATTCTCGGAACAATATCAAAAATGTGTGAAAGCAGCGGCGCAGAGTGCGACGTTGTAACGGGCGACAGGGACGCTTTACAGCTTGCAAGCGACACGACAAAAATTTTTCTTACATCTACAAAAGGCGGTAATACAGTTACCGATGTTATAGACAAAAACGAAATAGCAAACCGTTACGGAATAACGCCTGACCTGATAATTGACGCAAAAGGACTTATGGGCGATACCTCGGATAATATTCCGGGAGTTGCGGGAGTAGGCGAGAAAACCGCATATTCGCTTGTGCGTGATTACGGTAGTCTTGAAAAAATTTATGAAAATATAGACGGAATAAAAGGCAAACTTAAAGAAAAACTTGAAGCGGACAGAGAAAGCGCATTTTTCAGCCGTGAGCTTGCCACAATATGCCGCACGGCTCCGCTTGAAGTGACGATTGAAGATTGCAGACGGATTCCGCCGAATGAGGGCAGACTGCGTGAATTGCTTATTGAGCTTGAATTTTCGGAAATGCTTAAAAAAATGTCGCTCAAAGAGGACACGCCGCCTACTGCGGTAGAGCTTAAAGCCGTTACCGTAAATAATGCCGAAGAACTGAAAAAAGCCTCGGAAGCTATCTTAAAGGCGGAAGAAAATGCGATATATCTTTTTAAGGTGGGGGCGGAATGTGTAGGAACTGCCGTAAGTGCGACAGATACACTTTACTATTTCGACCTAACGGGCGGATTGCTTTCGGAAATAGATTTAAACGATTTAAAGCCTGTTTTTGAGTCGGATATTCCTAAAATTATGCACTACTCAAAAGACGAAATGGTTTATTTAAACGGCTGCGGAATAAAGCTCAACGCCATAGCGTTTGATACAGCCGTTGCGGCGTATATTCTTGAACCGTCAAAGAGTAAATATGATATTGACTTGCTTCTTAATATGCAGCTACCGGAGGAATTTAACCCAAAAGGAAAAACAAAAAAGACATTGTTCGACCTTAAAGCGGAAGCTATTGCGGATATTGCGGCAAAAATTTGCGGAGGTATGCTTTCTTTAAGAGACAGACAGCTTGAGGAAATAAAAAAAAGAGACCAGGAAGAACTGTTTTTCGATATTGAAATGCCGCTCAGCGAAACTCTTGCGGAAATGGAAACAGCCGGCTTTAAGGTTGATAAAGAAAGCCTTGCCGCTTTTTCAAAAACACTTGATAAAAGAATTGCCGAACTGCAAAACTCGATTTATGAGCGTGCAGGTGAGGAATTTAATATAAACTCAACAAAACAGCTCGGAAGCGTGCTTTTCGACAAGCTCGGACTTCCCGTAATCAAGAAGACAAAAACAGGTTATTCGACAGACAGCGATGTGCTTGATAAGCTTGAAGCGGAAAATGCAATCATTACCGATATAAAAGAATACCGAATGCTCACAAAGCTTAAATCCACCTATTGCGACGGACTTTTGCAGGTTATTGACCCGGCAGACGGAAAAATCCACTCAAAGTTTATGCAAACGGTTACGCAGACAGGAAGAATAAGCTCGACAGAACCGAATTTGCAGAATATTCCCGTGAGGCTTGACCTCGGACGTGAAATAAGACGTATGTTTGTTGTCGGAAACGATGATAATGTTCTTGTTGACGCCGACTATTCGCAGATTGAACTTAGGGTGCTTGCGCATATTGCAGACGACGAGAATATGATTAAAGCGTTTAAAAGCGGTGAAGATATTCATACGGTTACCGCATCGCAGGTTTTCGGAGTACCTGCGTCGGAGGTTACGCCGCTTATGCGCCGTAATGCAAAGGCAGTAAATTTCGGAATAGTTTACGGCATAAGCGATTTTGCGCTCGGAGTAGACCTCGGCATAACAAAGCGTGAGGCAAAAGCCTATATTGACGGATATCTTGAAAAATACAGCGGCGTCAGAGATTATATGAAGAACATTGTAGAAAAAGCAACGGAAGAAGGCTATGTAACTACGTTATCGGGCAGAAGAAGGTATATACCGGAGCTTAAAGCTTCTAAATTTACCGAGCGAAGCTTCGGTCAGCGAGTTGCAATGAATACGCCTATACAAGGCTCTGCGGCGGATATAATAAAAATTGCCATGGTTAAAGTAAGCCGCCGATTAAAGTCAGAAAAGCTTAAAGCAAAGCTCATTTTGCAGGTTCATGACGAACTTATAATAGAAGCGCCGAAAAACGAAGAAGAACAGGTTAAAAAGCTTCTTTGCGAGGAAATGGAAAATGCGGTTAAATTAAAAGTTCCGCTCACGGTTAGCATAGAAACAGGCAAAAGCTGGTATGAATGTAAGTAGTTAAAAAGGAAGGTACGGTAATAAAAATGATTATCGGAATTACAGGCGGAAGCGGCAGCGGTAAAAGCAATGTTTCGGATATTTTTGCCGAAAACGGATATACGGTTGTTGACGCCGACAAAATTGCAAAAGATATTATGAAAAGCGACGAGGCTTTAAAAAAGAATATTGAAAAGCTTTTCGGAAAACAATATCTTAATGCGGAAGGAGAGGTTGACCGCAAGGCTCTCGGAAGGCTTGTATTTGCCGACGGCGAAAAAAGAAAGCTTTTAAATTCCGTTACGCACCCTGCTATTTTGCAAGAGATTGAAAAACAAGTAAAGTGCGGCGGCGAAAAGGTTGTTATGGACGTGCCGCTTTTAATAGGAACGGATATTGCAAAGCTGTGCGATATTATTATAGCCGTACTTGCAAAAAAAGAGATAAGAATTAAGCGAATAACGGAGCGTGACGGTATAGACGAGGAGACCGCCATAAACAGAATAGAATCACAGTTAAGCGACGAGGAGTTTATAGCAGGCTCGGACTGCCGAATATACAATAACGGAAGTAAAGAGGATTTAAGATTAGCGGTTAAGGGGTTTATAGACGGTTTAGAAAGGTATATTTAAAGTGATTGTGCTTGTAAATAAAAAGAAATTTGCGGCTACCATATCTGTAATGCTTCTTTGCATTATTTTGATTATAGCGCTGTTTAACGTAAAGAAAATGAGTCAGGCGGCATATCCGATCAGGTACGCAGACTATGTCGAAAAATATTCGCAGGAATTTGCGGTTGACAAATATCTTGTATATGCCGTTATAAAAGCAGAAAGCGAGTTTGACGAAAAAGCCGTTTCCGATAAAGGTGCGGTTGGACTTATGCAGGTAATGCCCACAACGGGAGAAGAAGCGGCAAAGAAAATCGGAATTGAAAATTATTCCGAAAAAAAACTCATAGAGCCGGACACTAATATTCGCATAGGGTGTTACTATATTGCTTTTTTGCTTGACCGCTACGGCGGAGATATAAGAACGGCAATGTCTGCCTATAACGCAGGTTACGGCAACGTCGATAACTGGCTTGCAAGAGAACA
>CACZWA010000099.1 GCA_902784685.1 uncultured Ruminococcus sp. | reverse complement strand
AGGAGTTATGGGTAAAACAGATTTAAACGGGCTTGAATACACAAATATTCTCGAACTTGTTTACGGCAACGATATTCAGGCATACAGTAAAAGCCGAGGGTATTATATAATAACCGTGGACAAATACAACAGGGTTATTTTTTCCTCGGAGAATGCACATAATTTAATTAGCGCAAAAGGTATGCCGAAAGACTTTGTAAATAAGGTTATTTCGGGCGAAAGCTTTGAGGCAACGCAAGATTTATCCGATTATTACGGAACAAACGTTATTACGGCGGCATATCCGGTTTATGAGGATGATGTGGTTATAGGCGCCGTAATATGCAGTTTGCCGACAAATTACCTTTCTGCGTTAAGACGCAGCGCTATGGGGTCGGTGCTTTTTGTAATGTTACCTGTTTTGGTGCTTGGAATTGTTTTTGTTTATATGGTTTCGAGAACAATAACAAATCCTGTTTCAAAGATAAGCAGAGCGGCAAGAAAGATTGCAGAGGGTGACCTTACTCAAAGAGTTGATATAAAATATAAAAACGAAATTGGCGAACTTGCCGAAAACTTTAACGATATGGCGCAGGCACTCGAAAGTGCGGATAATATGAAAAACAGTTTTATATCCGATGTTTCGCACGAGCTTCGCACACCTATGACAATAATTATCGGTTTTTTGCAAGGCATTGAGGACGGCACAATAACGCAGGACAAACAGAGCAAATATATCGGTATTTGTCTTGAAGAAAGCAGACGGCTTTCGAGGCTTGTTTCACAGCTTCTTGATGTTGCGAGAATGGAAGCAAATGTCGGTTTTGCCGACAGAAGCGACTTTGATATAAACGAGAAAATCCGCAAAGCGGTTATGGGCTTTGAAAGCGCCGCTAAAGCAAAGCAGATAAGAATAAGAGCGGATTTTGAAGGAGAAAGCCTTTCGGTTTACGCCGAAAGCGATAATATTGAAAGAGTTCTTATAAATCTTATAGATAACGCTGTGAAATTTACGCCCACAGACGGCGAAATAATTGTTTCGACAAGTGCAAAGGGCGGAAAAGCCGAAATTTCCGTTTCAAACAGCGGCGGAGGAATATCCGAAGAAGATATACTTCATATATGGGATAAATTCTATAAAAGCGATAAATCAAGGAGCGCCGATAAAAAAGGAGCAGGGCTTGGGCTTTATATAGTAAAAAAGATAGTAAACGGACACGGAGAGAAAATAACTGTTTCTTGCAATGCAAATTCGCAGGGACAGATATATACAACTTTTAAATTTAATCTTAAATTAAGTGAAAAGGAGAGTTAAAATATGGCTGTAAAAATTAATACAAACAGAGGGCAAGTGATTATTACCAACAAAGTAATTGTAAAGACCATTGCCAATGTATGCACCGGCTGTTATGGCGTTGTGGGTTTTTCTTACGGCGGCAAAACTTTGAAGAAAGACAATATAGCACAGCTTTCAAAAGGAGTAAAAATCCGTGCAAACGGCACAAAACTCATCATTGACTTATATATAATTGCGGCGTTTGGAGTGAATGTTCAGACAATAAGCGAAAGTATATGCAGAAATATAAAATACGAGATTGAGCATATGATGGGCATAGGTGTTGAAAAGGTTATTGTTCATATTGAGAAAATGTCATCGGCTGACTGATTTGTTGTTAAGGAGATTTTAAAATATGTTAAACGGAAAACAGTATGCAAATATGATTATCTCTGCGGCAAATAACCTTATCAACAACAAGGAATTGCTAAACGAGATGAATGTATTTCCCGTTCCTGACGGAGATACGGGAAAAAATATGTCAATGAGCATTTCTGGTGCTAAAGAAGCGGCAGAAAAATGTCTTGAAGCAGGCTGCGATATTAATATAGTTGCCGACAGAGCGGCAATGGCAACGCTCAGAGGCGCAAGAGGAAATTCGGGCGTTATTTTATCACAGCTTCTAAGAGGAATTGCAAAAAATATGAAAAACAAGAAAAGCATAAATGCGGCAACTTTTGCAAAGTGCTTTTCTTCTGCAAGCGCAACGGCTTACAGCGCAGTTATGAAGCCTACCGAGGGTACAATACTCACGGTTGCGAGAGAAACTGCCGAGGCTGTTGAAAAATTTGAAAACAAAAGCGATATAAAAGAAATTTTAAAAGAAGCGGTAAGGGCGGCAAACGTTTCGCTTGACCATACCCCCGACCTTTTGCCAAAGCTCAAACAGGCAGGCGTTGTTGATGCGGGCGGTAAAGGCTGGACGCTTGTTCTTGAGGGTATGCTTTATTATATTGAAAACGGCAAAACGGTTGAGCTTACAGAAAGCGATAAGGTTGCCGATACAAAGAAGCTTGCCGAAGCCTCCGATGAAGAAATAACCTTTACATACTGTACGGAATTTCTTATTGATAAAAAGAATGCGGAGGTTAATGTTGACCGCTTCAAAAGCACAATTTCAAAAATCGGAGACTGTATGGTTGTAATAGAGGACTTTGATATTGTTAAGGTACATATTCATACAGATAACCCCGGTATTGTAATTCAAAATGCGCTTAAAATAGGCAGTCTTAACGATATAAAAATTGATAATATGCGCTATCAGCATAATGAAAAAATTATTAAGAACGCCGAGGAAATAAGCAAAAAGAGTAAAAAGGCCAAAAAGGCAGAGCCAAAAAAAGCTGAGCCTAAAAAACCTTATGCCGTTGTTGCGGTTTCGGCAGGTGAAGGATATTCCGAGATAATGAAAGAGCTTGGAGTAAGCGAAATTATTGAGGGCGGACAGACAATGAATCCGAGCGCAGGGGATATTCTTGAGGCAGTAGACCGTGCCAATGCAGAAACGGTGTATATTCTGCCGAACAACAAGAATATTATTATGGCGGCGGAAACGGCAAGGGATATGGCAAAATGTAAGGTAAGCGTTATAAATACCACTTCTGTTCCGCAGGGAATTTCCGCCATGCTCGTTTTTTCGGCGGACAGCGATGATAAAACAAATTCCGAGACTATGCTTGCGGCGGCAAATTCCGTTTCGACAGGAAGTATAACCTATGCGGTTCGTGACAGCGAGAATAACGGAATAAAAATCAAAAAAGGCGATATTATAGGTCTTACGGACAAGGGAATAGTTGCAAACGGAAGCGATATAAACGAAATTGCCGCCTCGGTTTGCAAAAAGCTTGTAGACGAAAACAGCGGACTTATAACTATTTATTACGGTGATGAAGTCAGCGAAGAAACAGCGGAAAAGCTTGAAGAAATTCTTTCGGAGAAATTTGACGAGCTTGATGTTTCCGTGCAGTATGGCGGTCAGCCGATATATTACTACAATATTGCCGTTGAAGAATAAGAGGTAAGACATATGGATTGTAAAATAGTTGCGGCAACCAATAATAAAAATAAGCTCAGAGAGTTTAAAGAAATACTTTCTCCTCTCGGCTATCAGATTGTGAGCCTTAAAGATTTGGGGATTGAAATTGAGGTTGAGGAAACAGGAAAAACTTTTGAAGAAAATTCAATGCTTAAAGCAAAAGCCATTCTTGAAGCCACAGGAATGGCGTCGCTTGCAGACGATTCCGGTCTTGAAGTGGATGCACTAGGCGGCGAGCCGGGTATATATTCGGCAAGATACTGCGAGGGCTCTGATGCAGACAGAGTTGCTTTTTTGCTCGACAAAATGAAGGACGTACCGGACGGCAAACGCAGCGCACGTTTTGTTTCCGCAATAACTCTTATGTTTACGGACGGAGATATTGTAACAGCAAGAGGTACTTGTGAAGGTAAAATTGCTCATGAGCCGGCAGGAAAGAATGGTTTCGGCTACGACCCGATATTTTTTGTTGAAAGCTACGGAAAGACCTTTGCCGAGCTTTCTCCCGAACAGAAAAATATGATAAGTCACCGAGGAAACGCACTTTCGGAGCTTCAAAGGCAGTTGATTTAAAAATACACAATTGTGAATAAATATTAATATGCTTATTTGTACAATACGCCAAAAATAAGGAAATTGATAAAAAAGGCTTGAATTTTTATGCAAAAAGACGTATAATTATTGCATAAAGATAATTACTTGGAGGAAATAACAATGGATAAAAGTAAAATCAAAAAAGTTGTACCATCAATCATTATTCCGTGGCTTAAAGAGAATTATAACAATTGTGAGGTTATTGCGGTTTCCGGAAATGTCGGTCAGGCAGACGAGCTTGAAGGTCTTGAAGAAAAGGCAATCAAAACAGGCGCTTCCAAACTCTATATTGAGGATTTAACCGAAGAATTTGTTAACGAGTTTATCGTTCCTACCGTTCAGGCAGGAGCTAAATACGAGGAGTATATGCTCGGAACGTCTTTTGCACGCCCGATTATTGCAAAAAGACTTGCAGAAATTGCAATAAAAGAGGGCGCAGACGCTATTTGTCACGGTTGCACCGGAAAAGGCAACGATCAGGTACGTTTTGAACTTGCAATCAAAGCCTTTGCACCTGATATGCCGATCATTGCTCCGTGGAGGGAATGGGATATTAAATCCCGTGAAGAAGAAATTGAATATGCGGAGGCACATAATATTCCTCTTAAAATAACCCGTGAAACAAACTATTCAAAGGATAAAAACCTTTGGCATTTGTCGCATGAAGGGCTTGACCTTGAAGATGCCGGAAATGAGCCGCTTTACGAAAAAGAAGGCTTTCTTGAAATGGGCGTTTCGCCGATTCA
>CACZWA010000098.1 GCA_902784685.1 uncultured Ruminococcus sp. | reverse complement strand
ATATCGTCAAGACGGTTAAGAAATTCGGGTCTGAAAGCTTTTTTAAGCTCACCGAGTACGCTTTCTTTGATTTTTTCATACGTTTTTTCTTCGCCGCCCGCATCATTAAAGCCGAGATGCCTGTCGGTATCGGTTATAAGTCTTGCGCCTATGTTTGAAGTAAGAATTATAACGGTATTTTTAAAATCAATTTTTCTGCCCTGCGCGTCTGTCACCGTACCTTCGTCAAGTATCTGCAAAAGCACGTTAAACACATCGGGATGCGCTTTTTCTATTTCATCAAACAATATAACGCTGTACGGATGTCTGCGCACCTTTTCGGTAAGCTGTCCGCCCTCGTCATAGCCGACATAGCCGGGAGGCGAGCCTATCAGCCTTGAAACTGTGTGTTTCTCCATATATTCGGACATATCAACCCTTATAACGGCGTTCTCACTCCCGAACATCGCGTCCGCAAGTGCCTTTGAAAGCTCCGTTTTTCCAACGCCCGTAGGACCGAGGAATATAAAGCTTCCGACAGGTCTTTTCGGGTCTTTAAGCCCTACTCTGCCTCTGCGGATTGCTTTTGCAACCGCCGTAACGGCTTCGTCCTGACCTATAACTCTGCCATGAAGCACATTTTCAAGGTTTTTGAGCTTTTCGCCCTCCTCCTGCGCAACCTTGCTGACAGGTATGCCCGTCCATTCGGCAACTTTTGCCGCAATATCCTCCGCGCCTACCGTCGGCTTTTCGTCCGCGCTTTTTGTCTGCCATTCATTTTTTGCCTTGTCAAGCTCCGCTTTTATCTGCGTTTCCTCATCACGAAGCTTTGCCGCTGTTTCATAATCCTGAGCAACTATCGCTTCTTCTTTATCTTTACGTACTTTTCCGAGTCTGTCTTCAATTTCCTTGATTTCGGGCGGACAGGTAAGCGCCTTTATTTTTATACCCGATGACGCCTCATCAATAAGGTCAATCGCTTTATCGGGCAAAAACCTGTCGGTTATATATCTTGAAGAAAGCTTTGCGGCGGCTTCAAGCGCCTCGTCTGTAATTGTTACCTTGTGATGAGCCTCGTATTTATCACGGATTCCGTGAAGAATACTTATTGTTTCGTCAACAGTCGGCTCACCGACTGTTATCGGCTGAAAACGTCTTTCAAGAGCCGCATCTTTTTCAATATATTTTCTGTACTCGTTAATTGTGGTTGCGCCTATAACCTGCAAATCTCCCCTTGCAAGAGAAGGTTTAAGGATATTTGCGGCGTCTATTGAGCCTTCTGCCGCACCTGCGCCCACAATAGTGTGCATTTCGTCAATAAAGAGTATTACATTCCCTGCGGCTTTAACCTCGTCAATAGCCTTTTTAAGCCTTTCCTCAAATTCGCCTCTGTACTTTGCTCCTGCAACCATAGACGAAAGGTCAAGGTTAAACACTCTTTTGTCTTTAAGCACTTCGGGAATATTTCCCGAAACTATACGCTGAGCAAGCCCCTCCGCAACTGCGGTTTTACCAACGCCCGGCTCACCTATAAGGCAGGGGTTGTTTTTTGTTCTGCGGCTAAGTGTCTGAACAACTCTTTCAATCTCTTTATCTCTGCCGATTATCGGGTCAAATTTTCTTTCTCTTGCCGCCTGTGTAAGGTCGCTTCCGAAACTGTCGAGGGTGGGCGTTGTGGAGCTTGCGCTGCTCTGTGCGGCGGAATCCGCCCCGTGAGCTATGTTGCTTACAATAAGATTGTAAAACTCTGCCGGGTTAATGCCGAAACTGCGGAGTATTCTGAGCGCCAGACTTTCGCCTTCCGACAAAATTGCAAGCAGTATATGCTCCGTTCCGATGTATTTGTTTCTGAGGTTTGCCGCCTCACGAACGCTAAGCTGCAAAACGCTTTTTGTTCTGGGCGTCATCTCTATTGTTCTGCCGCCTTCTGCCGCATACGGGCTGTCATCGTAATGCGTGCGGAGAGCATCATGTATTTTTTCTGCGGTTATATCCTTTGCCGCAAGAATTTTGGAAGCCATACCGTCGCTTGCCGCCGCAAGTCCGTACAAAAGGTGCTCTGTTCCAAGCAAACCGTGTCCCATATGTGCGGCACATTCCTGTGCATATCTTAAAGCCTGTTCGGCTTTCTCCGAAAAATCAAAACCGTTTCCGTATCCATACATTTTAATCACATCCTTTTTTAAAGAGGAGCGGAAAGCTTAGTTTCCGCTGTCCTCAAGTCTTTTTATTTCGTCTCTGAATTTAGCCGCGTCTTCATATTTTTCATTTTTAACGGCTTCATCAATTTTAGCACGGAGACCGGCAATTTTATCTTTATTTGAGAGTTCCTTATTCTTTTCTCCGTTCTCCGCTTTTTCCGTCTTTGCTGCGCCCACTTTTGCTCCGTCCATTTCGTCCTTAAATGTTTCGTAGCACATTGCGCAGCCGAATTTTCCTGTTTTCTTGTAATCCTCAAGAGTTGTGCCGCAGTAAGGACATTTCTCGGTTTTACCTTCACCAAGCAGGGGCGAAGTGAAAAAGTCATCGTCAAAGAAGTCTTTTAAAAGTCCGTCAAACATACTCATTCCCGTAAGCGCTCCAAACGGCGACAACCTTCTGAAGAAACCGTCACCGAAGAAGTTGTTCTGAATATATTTCTGATGTCTGTTAAAGTTTTCTAAAAGTCCCATTTCTTTTGCACATTCCGGGCAAAGATTGTATTCCTCTTTTTTGCCGTTTACCGTTCTTGAAAAATATACCGTAGCTTCATTCTTTCCACATTTTGTACATAACATAAGTCATTCCTCCAATTTTTTATAAACTTAAATAAGATTGATTAACATACTTTTCAGTATTGCGGCACGCAGCTTGTCGCTTTCGGGCTTCTGCCTGCCGAGCACGTTGTCTGTCATTGCGCTGCAAATAAGCTTTGCTTCACGCTTCGACACAATTCCGTAGTCCACAAGATTTCCCGCCAAAATTTTAACGGTCGGATAATCTACCATATTTCCGATTGAGTTTACAATATGCATAAGCGGATTTGAACTGTAAGCGGAAATTCTTTTAATGGTTATTCCGCCTCCGCCGCCTCTGCGGCTTTCGACTATATATCCCCTCTCATTTGTAAACCTTGTGCTTATAACGTAGTTTATCTGTGAAGGTACACAGCCGAACCGTGACGCCAGCTCATTTCTTTGAAGCTCAACCATATCCTCTCCTTTAAGCTCATCTCTTATGAACTGCTCTATAATATCGCTTATACCCATTTGTCTCATCTTCTTTCGACTTTCTTTTTGACTTTGACTTTCTTTGACCTTTGATTACATTATAACACTTTTCAGAATTTTTTCAAGCTTCAAAAACCCTTTTTTTATGCTGTTTTTTAAAATTATATTCATTTTTCTCTTGTTTTCTGTTATTTTCGTTTATTTTCTTATTATTTTAATTTTTTGGCAAGTTTTGTACTTGTACCCATATTTAATTTGTGATATACTTTATGTATAAAAATCAATCAAGGAGAAAGACAATGAAAAAAGATTTATTAAGCCTTCAGGATTTAACAACAGCCGAAATAATCGACATTCTCGACCTTGCCGACAAACTGAAAAAGGAAACAAAAGAGGGCAAGGAGCATCATATTTTAAAAGGAAAAACTCTCGGAATGATTTTTGCAAAATCCTCCACAAGAACCCGTGTTTCTTTTGAAGTTGGAATGAGCCAGCTCGGCGGCAGCGCGCTCTTTTTGAGTCAGAACGATATTCAGCTCGGCAGAGGCGAAACCGTTTACGACACGGCAAAAGTGCTTTCACGTTTTCTTGACGGAATTATGATTAGAACTTTTTCTCAAAAAGAGGTTGAGGACCTTGCAAAATACGCCGATATTCCCGTAATTAACGGTCTTACCGACCTTCTGCACCCCTGCCAGGTTTTGGCGGATTTGCAGACTGTCCGTGAATATAAAGGTACTTTAAAAGGGCTTAAAATGTGCTACATAGGCGACGGAAACAATATGGCAAACACGCTTATTCAGGGTGCGGCAAAAGTCGGAATGGATATTGCCTGCGCATCTCCTGCGGCATATTCCTGCGACAGCGATATTGTAAAAGCCGCTCTTTGCGATGCAAACGCAAACGGCAGTAAAATTCTGCTTACCGAAAAGCCCGAAGAAGCAATCGAGGGCGCTGACGTAATTTATACCGACACCTGGGTAAGTATGGGTCAGCAGGCTACGAAATAACTCCCGAAATGATGAAGCTTGCCAAAAAAGACGCAATCTTTATGCATTGCCTTCCCGTTTACCGTGGCTATGAGGCTTCTGCCGAAGTTGTTGACGGACCGCAGTCGGTAATTTTTGACGAGGCGGAGAACAGACTTCATGCACAAAAAGCCGTTATGGTACGCCTTATGGGTTAAACTCTCTTTTAATAAAAACGTAAGGGCGGCAACCTGCCGCCCGAAATGATGAATTGTAAATGAAACAGTGTAGGGAACGGGCTTGCCCTTTCCGAGGAACAAGTCGCCTGGTAGGGCGAGCAAGCGGAGCTTTGCGAGCTAAAAGGCGATTTGTGACGACGTAGGGGCGGCAACCTGCCGCACGAAATCCACCTCATCCGAGCGGCTATGCCGCCCACCTTCCCCTCATAGGGGAAGGCTTGCAGGTAGGTTTGGAGTTATTTCAAAAAGGAGCTGTGCATGGCAGCTCCTTTTTGCATATAAATATTTTTCGGATTTACTAATCTCTAAACTCAAACAGTTTTTTAAGCGGAATTTTAAGAGCTTCGGCAATATCAATAAGCGTATCAAGCGTACAAGATGACGCCGCCGTTTCAATCCTCTGCAAATAATTAGTGCTTATGTTTGCTTTTTCCGCAAGTTGCATTTGTGTCATTCCTTGTTCTTTTCTGTAATGTAATATATTAAGCCCTATTCCAAGCCAAACATCAAAATTCTTATTTTTCATCTAACCACCCCGTTTAATATATTATATTACGTCCGCAAAAAATATCTAACAAACAAAATGGATTAAAATACAACTAAATTAGTTGTATTTATTAAAAAAATGTGATATAATAAGAATAATATGTTTGTAAATGCGTTTAAATTATACATAAAATCAAGAAAGGTGCTAATAAAAATGAACAAAATTTGCTGTTTTGCAGGGCACAGCGTTATTTATGACAAGTCGGTGAAAGAAAAGGTGCGTGAGCAGGTAATAAACCTTATCG
>CACZWA010000097.1 GCA_902784685.1 uncultured Ruminococcus sp. | reverse complement strand
AGCTTGGCTTTTCAGCATTTTCCGTAAAAGGCAGATACCAAAGCTGAATACCGTTATCCGCTTCATCACATACTGTAAACCCTTTATATTTTAAATATTTCGGGTCGGCAAGAAACGGCTTTTTCTTTGCGGACGATAGAATACACAGCCCTTTTTTGCTTTTTTCTTTGCTGTCTTTTATACATTCGAAAAGCAGGTCGTTTGAATATCCGTGACCTTTAAAAGAGCCTGAAACCCATAAACAGTCAATAAACATATATGCAGCGGCACAAATCGGATTCCAGGCGTTTTCTGCCGGTATATATTCTATAAAACACTTTCCGCGCTCCGTGCTTTTCAAAAACACCAGACCATCATCAAAACGGTCAGAAAGCCACGTTTTTTTGGAAGAAACCTGAATATCGTTGTTGTTTGAAATTGCGCAGCAAATATGCTCACTATCCAAATTGTATTTTGTCACTCTGATATAGTCCATAACAATCTTGTATGATATTAAAAAATATATCAATAATCTCCTTTCTCCCTTGTTTTATGTTTTTCTATATTTTACCACAGCCGACTGTTGAAGTCAATACAAATTATAAATTAAGGGGTATGTTATAAATTGCAATATAAAATTTTTTTATCAAATATTGACTTTAACAGCGTGCTGTGATAAAATATAGCTAATAAATGATTATTTTTACATAAAAAGGAGTATTTATTATGTACAGTAAAAATGATGTTTTGGAATACATTAAGTCGGAAGATGTAAAGTTTGTAAAGCTTGCATTTTGCGATATATTCGGTGTGCAAAAAAATATATCTGTTATTGCCGATGAAATGGAAAGAGCCTTTGAGCATGGGATTTCGTTTGATGCTTCGGCAATTTGCGGCTTTGGTGATGAAGCAAGCTCTGATTTGTTCCTTTTTCCGGATCCATCGACGCTTGAAGTTTTGCCGTGGCGTCCGATGCAGGGTAAAGTTGTAAGAATGATGTGTGATATAAAAAAGCCCGACGGTTCGCCGTTTGAAATGGATACACGATATATTTTAAAAAAGGCTGTTGAGTATGCAAAAGAAAACGGAATTGAACTGAATATTGGCGCTGAATTTGAATTTTATCTCTTTAAAACGGATGATGAAGGCATGCCGACTGATATACCTTTCGATAATGCGGGCTATTTTGATATTGCACCGCTTGACCGTGGCGAAAATGTTCGCCGTGAGATATGTCTGACTTTGGAAGATATGGAAATATACCCCGAAAGCTCACATCACGAGGAAGGTCCGGGACAAAATGAAATTGACTTTAAATATTCCGCTCCGCTTTCAAGTGCAGATAATGCGGTTACTTTTAAAGCGGTTACTCAGACAATAGCGGCAAAAAACGGTCTTTTTGCAAGTTTTATGCCAAAACCCATAAAAAATGCGAGCGGAAACGGAATGCATATAAATATTTCATTGAACGATAAATCTAAAACAGACAGTTTTATAGCCGGTATTCTTGAAAATATAAAAGGGATTACAGTTTTTTTAAATCCGTTAAGGGAATCATATGAGAGGTTGGGCGGCAGAAAAGCGCCGTTATATATAACATGGGCTGAGGGTAACCGTTCACAGCTTATCCGCATACCTGCCGAAACAAATGAGAGAAGCCGTTTTGAGTTGCGTTCGCCAGACCCTATGGCAAATCCGTATCTTGCGTATGCGCTTCTGATATATGCAGGGGTATATGGCGTTTTGGAAAATAAAAAGCTTTGTGAGCCGTGTAATGTGAACTTATACAGTGCAGATAAAAGTGTGACCGAAACCCTTGATGTTCTTCCGAAAAACATTGAAGAGGCAATAACTATTGCGGAAGACAGCATAATTGTAAAAAAATATATGCCCCGAAACATAATAGAATTATTAAGAAACTTTAACAGTAAATCGGAGTGAAAAAAATGCTTTATGGCAAAGAAGAAATAAGCATACTTGTGGTTTCAAGGTCCGATAAGATGTTCGGCGTACTTAACGACTTGTTAAACGGTCGGTTTTATTACGAAATAAAGCAGGCAGCAAGCGTTGGCGAAGCAAAACGTATGACACTTGTGCAAAGCTTTGATATTGTGGTTATAAATGCGCCGTTAAAGGACGAAACGGGAATAGAATTTGCCGTAAATTTATCTTCGGATAATTCCACAGGAGTATTGCTTTTAATAAATAATGAATATTATGACCGTGTTTTGGACGAGGTGATGGGCTGCGGTGTTCTTACCGTATCTAAACCGTTGTCGAAACAAACACTGTATGAAACTGTCAATTTGATTGCGGCAACAAATTTCCGCTTGAAAAAATTGGAGCATAAAAATGCGAAACTCACAGCAAAAATGGAAGAAATACGTATTGTCAACCATGCAAAGTGGGTTTTGATAGAAAATTTAGGTTTAAGCGAAGAAGAAGCGCATAAAATTATAGAAAAACAGGCTATGGATACAAGGCAAACAAGACGTGAGGTTGCAGAAACCGTGCTTAAGACCTACAACACATCAAAGTAAAAGCGAAAAAATATGCTGTTTGTGTAAAATATATAAAAAAATAATAAAAATTTATCAAAATTCTTGCTATTTATCTATTGATTTTTATTTTTAAAAGTGGTATCATAAAAGCATCAAAGGCAATGAGGCCTCGGATATACATCCGGTCTCGTTGCCTTTTTTTATTTTTTCACAAAAAGGAGAGATTATTAATGAACAAAGTTACAGAAATGTTTGGAAGCAAGGTGTTTAACAGCGCAACAATGAAAGAGCGCTTACCGAAGGAAGCGTATAAGGCTGTACAAAATGCCATTAAAAACGGCAAGCGGCTTGATTTGAATGTTGCGGACGTGGTTGCAAATTCAATGAAGGATTGGGCGATAGAAAACGGAGCTACCCATTTTACTCATTGGTTTCAGCCCATGACAGGAGTTACTGCCGAAAAACACGACAGCTTTATTTCTCCTACAGATGACGGTCACATTATTATGGAATTTAAAGGTAAAGAGCTTGTTCAAGGTGAGCCTGACGCTTCGAGCTTTCCGTCCGGCGGGCTGAGAGCAACGTTTGAGGCAAGAGGTTATACGGCGTGGGACCCGACTTCGTTTGCTTTTATTAAAGGCAAAACCTTATGCATACCTACTGCATTTTGTTCATACGGCGGTGAAGCGCTGGACAAAAAGACGCCGCTACTCCGCTCCATGGAGGCAATTAACAAGCAGGCTTTAAGAGTGTTAAAACTGTTCGGCAATAATGCAACATCAGTTAAAACAACGGTAGGTCCCGAACAGGAGTATTTTTTGATTGATAAAGAAATGTTCGACAAGCGCCCCGACCTTTTATATACGGGCAGAACGTTGTTTGGTGCAAAACCTCCTAAGGGTCAGGAACTTGACGACCACTATTTCGGAACAATAAAGTCGAGAGTTGCGGCTTTTATGAATGAACTCAATGAAGAACTGTGGAAGCTCGGAATACTCGCAAAAACGGAGCATAATGAGGTTGCTCCTGCACAGCATGAGCTTGCTCCGATATTTGCTACGACAAATATAGCAACAGACCATAACCAGCTTACAATGGAACTTATGCAGCGAATTGCGAAAAAACACGGTATGGTTTGTCTGTTGCATGAAAAACCGTTTGCCGGTGTGAACGGAAGCGGTAAACATAACAACTGGTCAATTTCGACAAGCGACGGCGTAAACCTTTTGGAACCGGGAGAAACACCTCACGAAAATGCACAGTTTTTGTTATTCCTTTGCGCTGTAATAAAGGCGGTTGACGATTATCAGGATTTGCTTCGTATTTCCGTTGCGTCGGCAGGTAACGACCACAGGCTTGGTGCAAACGAAGCACCTCCCGCTGTTGTTTCGATGTTCCTGGGTGATGAACTTACAGAAATACTTGAGTCTATTGCCAGTGATTCTTCTTACGACTCAAAAGAAAAAGTACAAATGAAAATAGGCGTACATGTTTTGCCGAGATTTCCAAAAGATACAACAGACAGAAACAGAACAAGCCCGTTTGCATTTACAGGCAATAAGTTTGAATTCAGAATGTTAGGCTCATCTGCCTCTGTTTCGGGAGCAAACATTGTTCTCAATACAATTGTTGCGGAAAGCTTAAAACAGTTTGCGGACGAACTTGAAGGCAAAGAGAACTTTAACGATGCGCTCCATGAACTCATAAAGAGAGTCATAAAAGAACACAAGAGAATTATTTTTAACGGTAACGGCTACGATGACGCATGGCTTGCCGAAGCGGAAAAGAGAGGTCTTCTCAATCTTAAATCAACTCCCGATTGTCTTCCGTTTTATAATTCTGAAAAGAACAAAAAATTATTTACGGATCATAAGGTTTTATCGCCTTCCGAGCTTGATGCAAGATATGAAATAAAGATTGAAGCGCTTACAATGGTGGATATGGTAAACAAAGATATTTTACCCGCAATTGCTGATTTTATAAAAGCATTAAGTGATAGCATAAACAGCAAAAAAGCTGCTGTTTCGACAGCAGAATGCAAATATGAAGAAAAGATAATTTCAAGATTATCCACGTTATCGGGCATAATTTATGACAGATGCGAAGCGCTTGATAAATCGCTGATAGGCGCCATGGACTCCGAAGACGCATTAAAGACAGCTGTTTATTATAAAGACACAGTCTTTAAGGCAATGAATGAATTACGTTTAAGTGTTGATGAAGCAGAAGTTATTACAAACAGAAAGTATTGGCCTTATCCGGGATATGGCGAATTGCTTTTCAGTGTCAGATAGTTTTTTAAGGAGGAATTTTTTAT
>CACZWA010000096.1:8049-10693 GCA_902784685.1 uncultured Ruminococcus sp. | reverse complement strand
TTTATGACGCTCTTCTTGATTTGTATGACAAATACGGAACATACAGAGAAAGAACGCTTGAGCTTACGATTAAGGGAATTGAGGGCGCAGAAAAAATTAAAAATGTAATGGTGGGCATTAGAAGCAATCCGCCTAAAGATATTGCAGGACTTAAAGTTAAAGCAATAAGCGACTATCTCAGCCGTGAAAGAACAGACCTTGAAACAGGCAAGAAAACAGATATTACACTTCCTGTTTCAAACGTTTTGCTGTTTGAACTTGAGGGCGGCGCATGGCTTGCCGCAAGACCTTCGGGTACAGAGCCTAAAATTAAGTTTTACATCGGCACAAACGAAAAAACAATTGATGCCGCAGAGAAGAAAATAGACGAAGTTATTGACTTTGTTAACCGTGAATTTGTGAAGTAAAATTCACAAGTTCATGGGGGAAAGAGGTTACATAATGAAACTGATAACTGCCCTTAAGGGTACACATGATATATTGCCTGAGGAAGTATATAAATGGCAGTATATTGAAGAAAAAATTAAAAATATAACAGAAAGATACAGATACAGCGAAATAAGAATACCTGCCTTTGAATATACAGAGCTTTTTGCAAGAGGTGTGGGAGATACAACCGACGTTGTGCAAAAGGAAATGTACACCTTTGACGATAAAGGCGGAAGAAGTTTAACGCTTCGCCCCGAAGGTACGGCAGGAGTTGTGAGGAGCTTTCTCGAACACGGTATGTTTTCGGACGCTTTACCTAAAAAGCTTTATTATATGATAACCTGTTACCGCAACGAAAAACCGCAGGCAGGCAGATACCGTGAATTCAGGCAGTTCGGTGTTGAGGTTTTCGGTGCAGAGGACCCGTCGCTTGACGCTGAAATTATTTCAATGGCGGCTTCTCTTTTGAGTGAACTCGGACTTAAAAATCTTGTTGTAAACATTAACAGTATAGGTTGCCCGAAATGCCGAAAGGCATATAACGATAAACTCCGAGAATATTTAAGACCGCATTATGACGAGCTGTGCGATACCTGCAAAAGCCGTTTTGAGAAAAATCCTCTCCGAATACTTGACTGTAAGTCGGAAATATGCAGAAAAATAGGTGAGAATGCGCCTGTTTTGCTTGATAATATTTGTGAAGAATGCAGTGAGCATTTTGAAAAACTTAAAAAGGAACTTGAAATTTTCGGCATTAACTATGTTATAAACACGTCGATTGTCAGAGGTCTTGATTATTACACAAAAACTGTGTTTGAAATAACCTCGGACAGCCTCGGCGCACAAAGTACCGTTTGCGGAGGCGGCAGATATGACGGACTTGTTGAAGAGCTTGGCGGAAGTCCTACTCCCGGAATCGGTTTTGCCATGGGACTTGAAAGACTGCTTATGTGTATGGAGGCTGAAAACGTATATATGGGCGAGCCTTCAAAGGCCGATATTTACGTTGCCGCACTTGGGGAAAATGCTTCGGATTTTGTGAGCGGTTTTGTAAAAAAACTGCGTGATGAAGGCATAAGTGCCGAGAGAGATTATATGTCGAGAAGCCTTAAAGCGCAGATGAAATATGCAAACAAAATCGGCGCAAGGTACAGCGTTGTTATAGGCGATAACGAGATTGAAACAGGCAAGGCAAGCCTTAAAAATATGGAAACAGGGGAGAGCGAGGAGCTTACCTTTGATGAAATGAAGGACAAGCTTAAAAACAGATAATAAAAGGGAGTTGTAGATAATGGAAAATATCGAAGGAATGACAAGAAGCGGTCTTTGTACCGATTTTAACGAAAAAAATATCGGTCAGACCGTAACACTTATGGGCTGGGCAGGAAAGGTGAGAGATATAGGTCAGCTTGTTTTTATTGACCTGCGTGACCGTTCCGGAATTATGCAGCTTGTTGTTGAACAGGATAACCCTGAGCTTCTTAAAAAAGCGCAGACTGTTCATCTTGAATATGTTATAGCCGCAACGGGCAAAATCAGACAGAGAAGTAATGTAAACCCCGGCATACCCACAGGGCAGGTAGAGGTTGAAGTAAGCGAACTGCGTATTTTAAGTAAGAGCGAGCCGCTTCCGGTGCAGGATAACGCAAAAGAAGAAAACAGACTTCAGTACAGATACCTTGACCTTCGCCGTCCGGAAATGCAGGCAAACCTTATTTTGCGTCATAAGGTTGCTAACCTTGCAAGAAATTATTACAGCGATAACGGCTTTTTGGAAATTGAAACTCCCGTACTTATAAAAAGTACGCCTGAAGGTGCAAGAGATTATCTTGTGCCGAGCCGTGTACATCCGGGAAAATTTTATGCGCTCCCGCAGTCGCCGCAGATGTATAAACAGCTTCTTATGCTTTCGGGCTTTGACAGGTATTTTCAGATTGCAAAATGCTTCCGTGACGAGGATTTAAGAGCAGACAGACAGCCTGAATTTACTCAGATTGACCTTGAAATGTCCTTTGTTCACGAAAACGATGTTATGACGGTTAATGAGGGCTTTTTAAAGAAAGTATTTAAAGAAATAAAAGGCATAGATATTGAAACTCCGCTTCCGAGGCTCACATATAAAGAAGCTATGGACAGATTTGGAAGCGATAAGCCCGACACACGTTTCGGCTTAGAGCTTGTAAATATTTCGGAAGTTGTAAAAAACTGCGGCTTT
>CACZWA010000096.1:4611-8003 GCA_902784685.1 uncultured Ruminococcus sp. | reverse complement strand
GGTAGCAAAGGGACTTGCCTCCGCTCTTTCGAGAAAGACAATTGATGCACTCGGCGAGTTTGTAAAAACCTACCGAGCAAAAGGACTTGCGTGGATTTCAATTAATGATGACGGAATAAAATCACCCATTGCAAAGTTCCTTAGCGAAGATGAATTAAACGGAATAATTTCTGCAATGGGCGGCGAAAAAGGCGACACAATCTTTATTGTTTCCGATAAAGATAAAGTTGTATTTGATTCGCTCGGCGCACTGCGCCTTGAACTTGCAAGACGTTTTGACCTTGCAGATAAAAATAAATATAATCTTCTTTGGGTTACGGAATTTCCGCTTCTTGAATACAGCGAAGAAGAAGGAAGATATATGGCAATGCACCATCCTTTCACCGCACCTATGGACGAGGACTGGGAATTTGTTGACAGCGACCCCGGCAGAGTTCGTGCAAAGGCATATGATATTGTACTTAACGGAGTGGAGCTTGGCGGCGGAAGTATAAGAATTTTCAATCCTGATATGCAGGCAAAAATGTTTGAGGTTCTTGGTTTTACTCCCGAACAGGCATATAACCGTTTCGGTTTCCTTATTGACGCATTTAAGTATGGAGCGCCGCCTCACGGTGGTATGGCATACGGTCTTGACAGAATGATAATGCTTCTTACAGGAAGCGAGTCAATCCGTGATGTTATTGCTTTTCCGAAGGTTCAAAATGCTTCCGAGCTTATGAGCGGTGCGCCTGATTTTGTAGATGCAAAACAGCTTGAAGAACTTTCCGTCGCCGTTACAAAATACGAAGAGGAAGAAGAATAAAAATGAAAAAAATTTTTGCTCTTGCTTTAATTTTTAGTTTTATATGCGGTTTTAATTCGTTTGCCGCAAACGGTGATGTTGTTGGGCATATATATTCAACCGATATACGCACCTATATAAACGGCGTTGAAGTGCCGTCTTATAACATAGGCGGCAAAACGGTTGTTGTTGTTGAGGATATATTAAACGGGCAGGGAGCGGCATATTACGATAGTTGCCGCACACTTGTTATAAACAGTCTTGCTCCCGATTGCCTTGTGAGCGGAACTTCAGATTACAGCATGCAGCCGGGCAAAGTTATAGGAGATATATACGAAACGGATATAAAAACCTATATTTTCAATAAAGAACTGCCATCTTACTGCCTTGACGGAAAAACAGCAGTTGAAGTAAGGGCGCTTGGTGGTAGCGAAGTTTTTTCGGAAATTGGCGGAAAATGCACTTGGAATGAAGAGCTTCGTCAGGCAAAGCTTGAGTTTATGTATTCTGATTTTGATGAATATAATAAAATTCTTTGGGATACAAATGCCGCAAATATAAAAATTAAGCTGAGCGATGATTTATCTGTCGGCAATGCGGAATTTTATGCCGAAAAATATTCGGTGGGCGGCAATATAAGCTATGAAATCCCCGAAAAATACGGTAGTGAGGCGGAGTTTGTTGTTCCTGTTAAGGCAGAGCTTAACGGCGAGAATATACAGCTCGGATATTTTTTAAAGCACAAAGCAAAAGTTTTTGAACATAACGGATATATAACGGCGGACGGTACCGTACTTTTTAACGGATATATTCCGGAAGGCACTAAAGAGCTTTATGAGGAAAGAGAAGAATTTAGAGAGGTTTTTTATCTTGACTCTGCGCTCATAAAGAAATGCGCTCAAAACGTTGAGGCTGTAGAGCTTTCAAGCCGTGAGCAGGTTATTAAGACGTTTATATTAAATTATGCTTGCAGTATTGATAAGCAGTATGATAATGATGATTACACATTTGTTGAAATGCACCAGGGAACGCCGCACGGCGCAAATAAAATTCTTTTGCTTATTCAAAATGACGGCTCGTATCATAACTATGCCGATGATTTTGACTCTGTAAGTTTATATGGAACAAAACAGTTTGATAACGTAGTTATAGACGAAAAAAATGAGAAAGTTTATTTCGATTACGATACAAAATATGTTATAGACCTTAAAACAGGTGTATTAAGTAAGAACAATTAAAAACTATAAAAATTTATTTAAGATTATGAGACTTTGCTTTTGCAAAGTCTCTTTGTGCATATTAAAACAAAGAAAAAATGTCTAATTTTTAAAGATTTTTCGCAAAATGTCAATAAATAAAAGGCAGAAAATTAAAAATTTGATATAATTAAATAGGTTATACAAAAGGAAGTGAAAAAATGGTCAGAAAAGCATTTAAAATGAAATTGTATGACGGAATGATAGAGGAATACGAAAAGCGTCACAATGCTGTGCATGCAGAGGTTATTGAGATGATTCATAACTACGGAGGCGGAAATTATTCAATTTTCTATGACGAAGAAACAAATTATTTATTTGGATATATAGAAATTGAAGATGAAAAGCGCTGGCAAGAAAGCAGAAAAACTGCCGCTTGCCATAACTGGTGGGATTTTATGGCAGATATAATGGAAACAAATGAGGATAACAGCCCTGTTTCGGTGCCGCTTAGAAGCGTCTATTTGCGGAGCTATCGCAGGTGACGGCTTTAACGCAAAAAAATATATTCAGAAGATAAACGAAATAGGAGCGGACGGAATTTTGCTTGCACCGCCGTACTATTTTACACTTACCGATGAGGAAATTTTTGCATACTATAAAGATGTTGCGGCAAGCAACGAAAAGAAAACGCCGATACTTGGATATAACATTCCGCAGTGTACAAATAACGTATCTGTTGCAAACTTTGAAAGATTGCTTGATATTGACTGCATAAAAGGCTACAAAAACAGCTGGAACGATATGCAGGAAATAACAAGTGAAATTGCCGGAACGTGCATAAACCAATTCATAATAAAAATGAGAATGATTTTCGGACTTTAGCTCGGTTTTGTTATGAATTTTCTGAATTTGTATTCCGTGTTCAAGGATTTGTTTCATCGCCTTATTTTCCTTTCATTTTGCCGCAAGCTTTTTAGTCGTTATCATTTTCATGAAGAAGCAAATACATATTCTCGTTCTTGCCGCCGTAAAATAATCCGCAGATAACAGATGTAAGCGGTATTGTTCCAAGTATTGCAATAATTCCGACAAGCGATTGCAAAAGCTCTACAATAACCCTTTCTCTGTTTAAAAGTTCAAGCGGAGACGCACTGTAAATTATAAGAACAAGAATAACAGAAAGCGAACTTCCGATATATGCAAGAATAAGCGTGTTTGACATTGTTCCGAGTATATCACGCCCTATGTTAAAACCTGATTTAATAAGGTCGGTTGGAATTATGCTTTCTGCTTTTTCTCTAACCTCGAAAAGTGCGGAGGAAATAGAAATTGATATATCCATTATTGCGCCCATAGCGCCGATTATAATTGCGCCGAAAATAACCGCTCTAATATCAATTCCAAGCCTT
>CACZWA010000096.1:0-4555 GCA_902784685.1 uncultured Ruminococcus sp. | reverse complement strand
TAAGGTAATAATGATCCTCGCTTAAGTATCCGCTGAGGCGCATAACACGGTCCATAATAACGGTTATAATTCCTGCGGTTATGAGTCCCGAAAAACAACCAAGCGCAGCCGCAACGGATTTTTTGTTTATTCCGTACACTATAATAAGCGTCATTACAATTGTATATATGCAGGTTAAAATCGCCCATAAATACACATTTTTGCAGGTAATTACCGCAGGAATAAATACCCATATAACTCCTGCGCAGGTTAGCACAAGAGAAACAACGGTGTTAAAACCCTGCATACGTCCGAACAAAATTAGCGCCGCAAAGAAAATAAACGCAAGAATTATTATTTTTCCGAGGCGGTCATAGTCCGAGAAAATCCAGTTTCCTGCCATGTCGCCGTCGTTGGAATAATATAAATATACTGTACTTCCTTTGCTTACGGGCTTTGCAATATTTGCCATATATCCGTCAATAAGCTGAACGGCTTTAAGCGTTTCGCCTTTGTTTTCGCGACTTAACGATTTACATTCAAAATAAATCCGTTTGTCCGACTCCGCCTCAATGCCTGTACCATCCATAAAATCACTTTTAATTTCTTCCGTTTTCGTCACCTTTGTTACCTTTGCTCTGCAACTCATCATACCCATATCGGTAGAAAAAACATTTATGCCCGACGCCGTGTACATATGCCCGAAAAACAAGTACAGAAGGGATAGCAAAACGGTAATGATATATGTAAGTGTTCTTTTTTTATCTGTTTTTAATATTTTCATAAGTACGCCTTCTTTTTATGGTATATTATAATTATAAATCTTAATGCGGATTTTGTCAATATATCAAAGCTTTAATATAATTTCTATTGACAAAAAAAGGATATAGTAGTATAATAAAAGTGTTA
Source organism: uncultured Ruminococcus sp. (assembly GCA_902784685.1). Lineage (GTDB taxonomy): Bacteria > Bacillota > Clostridia > RUG12999 > RUG12999 > RUG12999. The sequence continues at coordinate 3,667 of CACZWA010000096.1, read as the reverse complement.
ATGCAGAGTAGGCTGTAAAGCGATAGTGATAAAAGGACGGGAAGTTGCCTTTTGTACGAATTGGCATTTTTGTCAGCGATTTTTCAGCCGCATTCCGCTGCTATAAAAATACTCTTATTTATGAGCCTTTTTGTAGCGTAGACTAATTACAGAAAGGGTTTTTTTATGTCCGGTTTCAGTAAAAAAAAGTACACAACAAGACAAATTTCAATGATTGCAATGCTCACGGCGATTACTGCCGTGCTTGCGGTTTTCGGCACGTTTAGAGTAGGAAATGTGCTGAAATTTCCGACAAAATTTATTCCCGTATTTGTTTGCGGAGCATTGTTTGGACCTTTTGCAGGCGGCTTCTCCGCCGCCGCAGGCGACATTTTAAATGTTGTTTTGGCTCCGAGCGGAGCATGGATTCCGTGGCTTACTCTTACAGAATTTGCGGAGGGTTTTTTAATCGGAATTTTTTTTCATAAGAAAAGTTATAAAGTGGCAGGGTATGCTGCAAGAGCTGCCGCTTGTTCTTTTTTGCTATTTACAATAAGCATATTTTTTACAACGTATATTTTAACAAGTTACGGATATTTTCCCTCATTTAAGGCAGGAGTAGGTGTAAGAATAATTCCCGAAGTGCTTAAAATGCTTGTTAAATTTGCTTTTATGCTGATAGCAACAAGGTTTATGCCGCTTTTTGAAAAAGAAATTTCAAGGGGATATTATAATAATACTGTCGGTTTTCATAGCGTAATTAAACCCGGGCTTGAAAGAGTATCGGCAATTCTTGAAGAAATTGGAAATCCGCAGGACAGTCTTCACTGCATACATATTGCCGGCACAAACGGCAAAGGCTCGGTTGCCGCTTTTTTGCAAGCAATGCTGACAAGAGCAGGGTATAAAACAGGAAAATATATTTCACCTAATTTGATAAAAGTAAACGAGCGTATAAGCATTGACGGAGAAGACATAGCGGACAGCAAGCTGAGTGACATTTTATGCGCAATTGAGGCGGTTATTCCGAAGGTAAAAAATAAAACAGGGGACGAGCCTACACAGTTTGAAATATGGACGGCGGCGGCGTTTTACTACTTTGCACAGGAAAAATGCGATTATGTTGTTCTTGAAACAGGGCTTGGCGGCAGACTTGATGCAACTAACGTTATAAAAAGCAATGTAATGTCTGTAATTACACGCATAGACCTTGATCATACGGAGTATCTCGGAAATACCGTAGCTCTTGTTGCCGCCGAAAAAGCAGGCATAATAAAAAAAGGCAGCTATGTTGTAACCGTTAAGCAAAAAGACGAAGCGACAGAAGTAATAAAACAGGCGGCTCAAATAATTAAAAGCGAATATAGGGAAGCAGTTGTTCCGAAAGAAAAGAAATTTGAAGGTATTTATGAAATTTTTGATAACGGAGAAATAAAGGCAAAATTAAGCCTCGGTGGTGTTCATCAGATAGAAAATGCCGCAATTGCGGTTGAGGCGGCAAGGGTTTTGAACTTAAAAAAAGAAGATATTGTTTACGGACTTGAAAACGCAAAAAATCCGGGACGTTTTGAAATGGTGCAAAATAAAATGATTTATGACGGCGCTCATAATCCAAACGGAGTAAAAGCGCTTGCCGAGAATTTAAAACGATATTATCAAGGCGAAACATTTGTTTTTATAATGGCGGCTATGAAGGATAAAGATATAAAATCCTCGCTTGAAATTCTTAAAGACATAGGCTATGAGTTCCGTTTCACCGCTGTGCAGAACAACGAGAGAAGCGAAAAGGCGGAGAATCTTGCGCTTTTGGCAGAGGAAATCGGCTTAAAAGCTTGTGCGTTCAGGACGCTGAAAGAAGCTCTGCAAAATGTTCCGCAAGACAAGACAACGGTTATTTGCGGCTCGCTTTATTTATATAAAGATTTCAAAATAAGTGTTGAAAAATAAATGTTTTTGTGATAAAATATACACAAATGATATATTGCATAAAAATGGTTATCGGAGGTGTATATATGAGAAAAAATGTGATTATCTGCTTAATATCCTTATTTGTTTTATCAGGTAGTTCGATGTTATCTTCGGCGGAGGAGTTTACCGAAAAAACATGCTATGGCGGACTGCCAAAAACATATGCCGCAAGCTCGGTTAAGACAAACGTTAAACCATTGCTTCGTACCAAAGCCTTACTTAGAACGCAAAGCACTGAAACTCTGCTTGCGGAAAGGTTGGTAAACGGCTGGACAAATCTTGATGAGCAAATATATATTTACGATCTAAAAATAAATACAAATGACATTGATGATTTATATTTTAAAATAGCTTTTGAAAATCCGCGTCTTTATTATGTTGAAAGACACTTTTTTGAGTGGGAACAAGATACCCTTGACAATGTGGCATATATTAAGCCGACATATACGGAAACAGACGCAAGCACTGTGCAGAGTACACTTGGCGGCATTGATGAAGAAACGGAAAATATACTTTTTTTAATAAACGACAATATGAGCGATTTTGAAAAGGTTATGACTGTACACGATTATATTGTACTTAATTATGAGTATGATTTAGCCGAGCAGGTTAACGATACTTCTATGATGGTAACAAAATGCGGTATGTGCGAGGGCTATTCTTCTGTTTTCAAGCTCATAATGGATAAGCTCGGAATTGAATGCAGTTATACATCATCAGTTAAGATGAGGCATGCATGGAATTTAGTGAAAATCGGCGGTGAGTGGTATCACATAGATGTTACATGGGATGACCCGACCTATAACAGATTTGCCAGAGCAGACCATCAATATGCTCTTTTAAGCACCAATGCTATTTCGAACCTGCCAAAACCGCACCACGATTTTGACCTCGGCGAGATTTCGGCAGATTCGGTCATATACGATAATGCCGAATGGCATAACAGTAACTCTGCAATGGTTTACCTTAAAGGCGATATGTACTTCGTTGACGGAACAGATGTAATATCACTTGGGGGTAAAACGGTTTATACCGGGCTTGACGGCGGCGACGGATTATGGAACATTGATACAAATAAAGGATATGGAGGAGCATGCTACAGCGGACTTTCCGAATATAACGGCGAACTGTATTTTGCAACCGACACGGGAATTTCTGTGTATAACCCCGATTCGGACGAAATAAGGGCGGAGTTTAATATTCCCTACACATTCGGTATGTATATACATAACAACACACTTTATCACGCAAAATTTGCTCAGTATAATGTTACCGATACTACCACGGGCGAAGTTAAAATTGTAACACGCATTGTAGAAGGCGGAAACATACGACTTAAAAACGTAAGATTCGGAGAGACGTATTTAAAAGGTGAAAATACGGTAACAAAGATACTTGTTGAAAACAACGACAGCGTAAATGTTTTTCAGTCGGCTAAAAACCAAAATGGGCTTGTTGATTTTAGAAAACAGCAAATAACTCAAAATGGCGTAACAACTGTAAGCCTGCCGAAAAACGGCTGTGTGACGCTTTATTTCTGGAACGATAAATTTATGCCTTACAGGGATAAGCTTATAATCGAATAAGATACTTTTAGAGTATGGAGTGAAACTATTGAGTATTTTACAGGAAATAGAAAAAGGAAAAAAAATCAGAGAGCTTAGCATTAAAGAGCTTTACATACTTGCGGAGGAAATTCGCGGTTTTCTGATTGACAAGG
>CACZWA010000095.1 GCA_902784685.1 uncultured Ruminococcus sp. | reverse complement strand
CAAGCTCGTAACCGAACTGTCCGCACATGGCGGTTATTCCCCTTGTTTTAAACGGCGTTGTTCTGCCTGTCTGATGATTCGGTACTGCGGAAACGTGTGCGCCCATAAAAGCAGACGGCATTACGAGCGAGGTTCCGTGCTGAACGTAAAAACGCTCTACGGGGTCTGTATCGTCGCTTGTCCAGTATTGGTTAAAGTAGTGAAGCATACCTGCATCAAAACGTCCGCCGCCCCCAGCGCAGCCTTCCATAAGCAATTTCGGAAAACGCTCCTTTAACTTTTCAAGAATACCGTAAAGACCGAGCATATAGCGGTGAGCCGTTTCTGCCTGCCTTTCAGGCGGAAGAAGCTCAGAACCGATTTCCGACATATTACGGTTCATATCCCATTTTATGTATTCAATATTTGCTTCCGAAAGAACCTTTGTTAATGTTTCAAGTATATAATCACATACATCTGCTCTTGAAAGGTCCAGAATAAGCTGATTTCTGCCAAGGCTTTTTCCCCTGCCGTTTACATGTAAACACCAATCGGGATGGCTTCTGAACAAATCGCTGTCCGGCGATACCATTTCAGGCTCAAACCAAAGTCCGAATTTCATACCTATTTCGTTCAGCTTATTTGCAAGTCCGTCAAGACCATTAGGAAGCTTTTTCTTATCAACATACCAGTCGCCGAGCGAGCAGTTATCAATGTCTCTTTTACCGAACCAGCCGTCATCAAGTACAAGTAATTCAACACCGGCTTTTTTTGCAGCTTTTGCTAATTCAAGTAATTTTTCCTCATTAAAATCAAAATATGTAGCTTCCCAATTATTTATAAGTATCGGACGGACTTTATCACGCCAATAGCCTCTTGCAAGTCTTGTACGGTAAAGCTTATGAAATTTTCTCGACATTTCGCCCATACCGCAATCCGAATAGACCATTACAACTTCGGGAGCGGTAAAACTTTCACCGGGTTTTAAAAGCCAGTTGAAATCAAAAGAATTTATACCCATAAAAGCACGGGCTGTCTTGTATGAGTCAACCTCAACGCCTGCCTCAAAATTACCGCTGTAAACAAGACTGAAACCGTAAATCTCCCCAAATTTTTCTGTTGTATCTTTTTTTGCAAGCGCAAAAAAAGGACTGTGATGGTGAGAGCTTGCTCCTCTGCGGCTTTCTGTTTTTACAGTTCCGTGCACAAGCGGCACTCGCTCAATATGTCGTTCTCTCGCCCATGCGCCGTGAAGGTGTATAAAATCAAAATCGTCATCGCTAAAATCAATATTCATACTCATTACCGAGTTAATATTGATATTTTCTTTTCCTTCGTTTACAAGCTCAACACTTCTGGTTATTGCGTCAAACTCATCAATAGTTGTGTATTTAAGAATAAATTTAAGCCCTGTTTTCTCATCTTTAAGCAAAAGTTCAAGTGTTTCTGCCTCGCTGTCACTTTCTGTATAAACCGAAGGCAGACCGTTAAGTTTTGGTTTTCCTGCATATATTTTGTGAGTAACGTATTTCATCTTGGTAATGCGTGAGCCGTCGGAATATGTGGCATGAAAAGCAGGTTTCCTGAGGTCCGGACTTCCGTAAACCGGATATTCCTGCGGCAAAACGTCGCTGCTTATATCCTCTTTCTCATAGCCGAAATCAACGTTATACAATGCCGGGACTTTTCCTTCGTTATTATATTCAATGCCTTTTACCGTATTAAGCTTTTTTCCGTAATGTAAATGTGTGATAATGCAGTCACCGCAAAGTTCAAAAACGTAAGAAGAATTTTTTGTATGCAAATGAAAAACTTTGTTTTTTTCATCAAAAATAATTGCCATAATAATTTTCCTTTTCAAGTTGAGCCTGTTACTTTATTTTTGCTCTCGGATGCGCCTGTTTATATACCTCGTTTATATGCATTTCAAGCATTTTTTTATAAAGTGCCGACGTTGCCTGACTGTTATTTCCGAGCATTGTCTGAACATCTTTAATGCTTGTCCCGTTTTCAAGCATATGTACAGCAAACGTATGTCTCACCGTATGCGGCGTTATATCAGACTTAATATTTGCTTTTTCTTTATATGTTTTTAATATTTTCCAGAAGCCTTGCCTTGTGAGCGGCTGACCGTTTAAATTAAGAAACAGCTCCGGCGCCTGAGAGGCAACGAGCTGTTTGTTTCTTGCATTTTCAATATATCTCGAAACCGCAAAAACCGCCATTGTTCCAAGCGGAACCGCTCGCCTTTTACTGCCTTTACCGCATACTATAAATTCGTTTTTTAAGTCAACCTCATCAAATCTTAAACTGATAAGCTCCGACACCTTTATGCCTGTAGCATAAAGCAGCTCAAACATTGCCTTATCACGGTAACCTTTAAAATCAACCGTCTGTGGGCAGTCAAGCAATAGCTTAATCTCCTCCTGCGTCATAATACTTACCGTATGTTCCTCATTTTCAGGCACTTCAAGTCCTATTGTCGGGTCGTTTTCAATATAACCCGAAATAAGAGCAAAATTATAGAAGGAGTGCATAGAAACAACGCCTCTTGTAATTGAGGAGACTGCTTTGTTAGCTCTTTTCATATGTATAACGTAAGTTATAAGCACTGCTTTTGTAGCATCACAAAGGTCGTTTATCCCGACAGTACCAAGATAATCCGAAAGCTGATTTATATCTCTTATGTATGAATCGACAGTATTTTTTGAAAGTTTCTTTTCTTCGCTTAAATACTTAATATATTTTGTCAAAAGCTTTGCCATATGCGTCCCCCCTTCTTTAAAAATTTAAAAAGTCCGAGAAAATAATTTTAATATTCCGCCCGAAACAAATGCGTCCGCAAACGCAGAAATCAAACAAACAGCCACAAGCGGTAAAAGAAGTTTTATGTACTCTTTTAAACCATTATTATTTCCTCTTTTTAATTCAAAAACAGTTGCCCTGCCGGCAAGATAAAAAACAAACGGCAAGAAAAAAACATATTGCGGCAATATCGTGAAAACCGCAATACACAGCCCTTTAAATGTATATGTATGCAAAAGCATTCCAACAGTATAGCCCACGGCGACACCTTTATATATAAAAGTTGTGCCGCAAAGGACGACTGTAATTGCCGCGGTAAAAAAACCGCATATCCAAAAAAACAGTCCAACGGCAGAAACGGATATAAAAGACGTTCTGGCCGTTTTCAGTGGGTTTTCCGATGAATGCTCCGCAGAATATACGATTGCACTCTTAAAAGTTTCACGCTCACTTTCCGATGTTCTTCCCGATATAAACGCTCCGATTGTTACCCCAACAAGAAACATTACGGCAAGCAATACAGCGGTTAAACACATAGGCGACCGTAAATTAAAAGTACCTCGTAACCCATTCATATACATATACCCCCTTGTCCACATTTTTATTGTATGTGAGAAGGAAGATATTTATGCAACCCACTTAAACTATTTTTTTAAAGTGCAACATATTTATAATTATACGACTTTTTCACTTTTTTGTCAAGCAAAATATTACAGTTTTTTTACAAAAATCGCTGTTTTTAACTTTTTTTGTTAAAAACGACGAAAACGCTCAAATGCCTTTATAAAGGCAAAAACGGCAAAAAACAAAATTGTTTTTGCCTCAAAACACTATATGTTGTATTAAACTCACATTATGTTTACCATATTATGTAGAAACCCAAAAACAAAAGATTTTGTAAACTAAGTTAACATAAAATTTATATATTTGTTACTTTAATATTACAACATTTTTCATCTTTAACTATTTTTAAATCGAGATTATATTTTTCTTTAAAGTATAAAACGTTGCAACGTTTATTGCCGATAATTTTCGATACATATTTTAAAGGAGCATAAACCAAAATCTGTTTTTCGTTTCCGCTAAGTTTACTTTCTATTTCGTCTCTTAAAACTCTCGAAATTACAAGTTCGCCAAAACTGCTGTGATACGGACCTATAACATTTTTTTCGTTAATAATATCCGTTGACTGAAGTCCGATTCTGATTACCTCTATCCCCTCACTGCGGCAAATTTTATATATTTCACTGCTTACACTTACGGCTTGTTCTACCGTATAAGGCACATATTTGCCCATTTTACAGAGCTTATAAAGGTATGTTCCTTCAAGCACAATTGTGGGATATATTCTTGTATTATGCGGTTTTAATGCAGCAATTTTTTTTGCACTTTCAATATCTTTTTCGGGATTGCTCATATATAGCCCCGGCATTTGCTGAAGTCCGAGCCCGAAGCAGTTATATGATTTTATAAGTTCTGCCGCAGAAATAACACATTCCACGCTATGTCCTCTATTATTGGCGTTTAAAATTACATCATCCATAGACTGCACGCCAAGCTCAATATCTGTAACGCCGTAATTTTTAAGGTAATCCAAAATATGCGGATTTATATAATCAGGTCTTGTGGACAGGCGTATTCCGCAAACCAATCCTTTTGCCTTATACTCTGCGGCAATCGACAAAAGTTCTTTTTGTCTGCTCTCATCAATTCCCGTAAAGCTTCCGCCAAAAAAAGCAATTTCAACTTCACTGTCAGGTGTTTTTTTATTTAAAATTTTTTCAATTTCCGCCCTTATTTCTTCGTTAGATTGTTTTTGTTCATTACCTGTTATTTTCCTTTGATTACAAAAACTGCAATCGTGCGGACAGCCTT
>CACZWA010000094.1 GCA_902784685.1 uncultured Ruminococcus sp. | reverse complement strand
TGGTGGAGGCGAGGGGAATTGAACCCCTGTCCGAAAACATTTTCCCTAAAGCTTCTCCGAGTGCAGTCTGCAAATTAAATTTCCCTTATCAAACCGCCGGCAGACAGGCTGAAAGACTTGGTAGCTTCATTATTCATGGCAGCCTCAAAGCTTTGACTGCTCACGTTCACCACTGTGTGACGCCTTATCCTATGCCGTGGTACTCACAGGTAAGACGGCCGCCGTAATTAGGCAGCGTAAGCTAAATTATTGTTAGCGTTTAATTTTAAAAATTCGGGCTTTTTAAGTGGCTCCCGACCACTACTCGCTGCTTCAGGTTCCACATCCCCGTCGAAACCTTTACGCCCCCATATTAAATTCTGTTTCTTTCTTTAAGCTCTCGTGCAATTTCACGTTTTGCGTCACGCTCGGCATTTGAGGCACGTTTGTCATAGAGCTTTTTACCTTTTGCAAGAGCGACTTCGACCTTAATTCTGCTGCCTTTAAAATAAACCGAAAGAGGAATAAGCGCATAGCCGTCTCTTTGAACAAGACCGAAAAGCTTGTTTATTTCACGCTTATGCATTAAAAGCCGCCTCACACGCATTGGGTCCTTATTAAAAATATTTCCCTGCTCGTAAGGACTTATATGAAGCTGTTTAACATACATTTGTCCTGCTTCGATATCAATCCAGCTGTCTTTAAGGTTCAGCTTTCCGGCACGGACAGATTTAACCTCGGTGCCGATAAGCTCTATTCCTGCCTCAAATTTCTCTTCAATAAAATACTCGTGGTAAGCCTGTCTGTTGCTTGCCAGAGTTTTTACTTTGCTTTCTTTCATAACGGCTTACCTCCTAAAAATATTTTACTGTATTATTGTACCACATTTTTTAGAATAATGCAAGCTTTTAAGTATGACAAAATAGTTACATATTTTCATATTTAACTCAACTAGAGAAATATATTACATTATAAAATATTTAAAATAAAAAATGGCGGACTTACAATTTATTCACGCCTTCAATATGAATAAATCTAAGGTCATCGTAAGAATAAGTCGATAAAGGTCTTAAACGAGCGTTGTCCGTATGCGCACATACAAGAATGCCATGCGGATTTGCAGAAGCGGCGGAGACTACAAAAAGAGAATGGTAAAACCGTTTTTCGATTAAAGAATAAAGCTGGATAATATCGCCGGGCATTAAGTCGTCGGCAGAAATTTCCGAGCCGAATGGTCCGACATCTTTGTTTGATACGAGAAAATCATACAAATAATTTACTCCGCTCCAAGAAGGGGAGCGGTCGTAGGAGGAGATATAATACCAACCGTAGATTGGGGTAAAGTTCATAACACCGCTGCCGGCGTAAAGGCACTGCGATACAAAATTTGTGCAGTCGCCGCCGAGATTTGTAAAGTCTATATATTTTTTGTTTCTGCCAAGCGCCCACTTTAAAGCATATTTTACGGAAGCATCTCTGTCATAGCCTATGTTTTTCAAAAAATCACCTCAAAACTTATGGAATATTATGAAATAAAAAGCATTAACGCCTGTTTTTATGAATAGTATTTGGTAATATTATATTCTAATGGAACAAATAACGTGAAATTTGTTGAAAATGCATAAAAAATATCGTAAAATTTCTATGAATATTTTACAGTAAAAAAGTAAAGTTAGTCTGGACTTTTTTTAAACTTTGATATATACTATAATATGGTGTAGATTATTACTGCGCCTTAGTGTGTTAAAAAAATAACAAATCAAAATAAACAGGAGGTTTTCAGTTATGACCTTTACAGGAACAATTGAATTCAAAGGTACAAAAGAACAGGAGGAGAAGCTTTATGCTGTAATAAACAAGCATAAAGGAACGCAGGGTGCGCTCATACCGATTCTCCATGAAGCACAGGAAATTTACGGCTATCTTCCTATTGAAGTGCAGAAAATTATTGCCGATGAGCTTGGTATGTCTCTTACCGAAGTTTACGGCGTTGTAACTTTCTACGCACAGTTTTCTCTTTATCCGAAGGGAGAATATGCAATCGGCGTATGTCTCGGAACGGCATGCTATGTTAAAGGTTCGGGAGATATTCTCGAAGCTATTAAAAAACAGCTTAACGTTGAAGTTGGCAAATGCACGGATGACGGCAGGTTTTCTCTTGAAGCAACACGTTGCATAGGCGCTTGCGGACTTGCTCCGGTTATTACGGTGAATGATGAAGTTTACGGCAAGCTTGTTGCCGATGATGTACCCGGTATTCTTGCAAAATATATTGCATAATAAATTCCCGAAGGGATAGGTTCACTATGAAATTATCTTATATAAAGACCATACTTGATGCAGATATTCTTACAGGTGAAGATTCTACTGAGTTAGACGCAACGGAAATTCATACTGCTTGCGGCTGTGACCTTATGAGCGATGTGCTTGCTTTTGTGAAAGACCAGTCGTTGCTCCTTACCGGGCTTATCAATCCGCAGGTTATAAGAACTGCGGAAATGATGGACATTGTTGCTGTTTGCTTTGTTAGAGGCAAAACTCCGACTCAGGAGGTAATTGAGCTTGCAAAAGACAGAGGAATTGCACTTATAACAACAAAGTTGCCTCTGTATCTTGCTTGCGGCAAGCTCTACAATGAAGGACTTGGAGGAAAGCAAAGTGCTGAAGCATTATGATATTTCCGGTACGGATTTTTCGGTTGCGGGCGAGGCTTCAAGCAAGTTTAAAGTTGTTCTTAAAAAGCTTGGCGTAAATCCCGAAACTGTTCGTAGGGTCTCAATAGCTATGTATGAAGCAGAAATAAATACTGTTGTACACGGCGGTGGCGGAACCTGCGATGCCGAAGTCCTTGATAACTGTGTAAAAATAGTTTTTAAAGACGAGGGACCCGGAATTGAAAATGTTGAGCTTGCAATGCAGGAGGGATATTCCACAGCAAGCGACTCTGTGCGTGAGCTTGGCTTCGGTGCGGGTATGGGGCTTCCGAACATAAAAAAATATACCGATGACATGCAGATAGAAACTCAGGTTGGAAAAGGCACAAAAATTACACTTATTGTAAATCTTTGACGGTTTTATCCGGAAAGTGGGTGTTGATATGGCATACTACCACTCGGTAACGCTTGATAAAGACCGGTGCAGAGGCTGTACCAACTGTATTCAGCGTTGTCCGACTGAGGCTATACGAGTACGAGGCGGTAAGGCAAAAATAATAAAAGACAGGTGTATAGACTGCGGTGAATGTATAAGAGTTTGCTCGTCAAGAGCAAAAAGAGCGGTAACCGATTCTTTTGATATATTAAAAAATTTTGAATATAATATTGCGCTTCCGGCACCGGCACTATACGGTCAGTTCGGCAGCGATATAACGGCGGATAAAGTGCTTTCGGGGCTTACGGAAATAGGATTTGACGATGTTTTTGAGGTTGCAAGAGCGGCCGAATATATAAGCGCTCTCACAAGAAAAAAACTTGAGGAAGGTAGCCTTCCGCAACCTGCGATAAGCTCGGCGTGTCCTGCTGTTGTAAGGCTTATAACGGTTCGCTTTCCGTCACTTATAGACAATATTGTGAATTTTCTTGAGCCAATGGAAGTTGCGGCTCGTATGGCGAGACGGGAGGCAAAAAAGAAAACAGGTCTTTCTGATGATAAGATAGGCGTGTTCTTTATAACTCCGTGTCCGGCAAAAATGACAAGCATAAAAGCATCAATTGCCGTGAATAAGTCCGCCGTAAGCGGTGCGATTTCCGTTAACGATGTTTATTTGAGGCTACTCGGAGTTTTGAAAAACGTTAAAACGAAAAACCTTGCAAAAGCAGGCTTTGAAGGTATAAGCTGGGCAAGGCGAGGCGGCGAAAGCTATGGTACGGGGCTTCAGAATTATATTGTTGTTGACGGAATAAGAAACGTAATTCCTATTCTTGAGGCTATGGAAGATGAAAAGCTTAACGATGTGAGATTTGCCGAATTTTCCGCTTGTCCGCTCGGATGCGTGGGCGGAGCGCTTAATGTAGCAAACTCATATGTTAGCCTTAATAATATTAAAAACATTGCTGAAAAAGCAGGCGCTTCAAAGCCTGCAAATGATGAGGATACTGACAAATTTGTATTTGAAAAGGACCTTGTTGCATCTGATGCTATGAATCTTGATAAAGATTTATCGGCTGCAATGAAAAAAATGGAAGAAATTGAAAAAATGTGTGAAACCATGCCGCAGTTCGATTGCGGTGCTTGCGGCGCTCCGTCGTGTAAAGCGCTTGCAGAGGACGTGGTAAGAGGTTTTGCAGAGGAGACCGACTGTATTTTCATTATGCGTGAGCGTGTCAGAAAAATTACGCAGGAGCTTTACGATATTTCAAAGAAGTATAATGAAGGCAGAGGCATGACGGATGAAGAAATGATTCGTGCAAAAGAGCTTTCCGGGCAGCTTCTTGAGCTTGAACATCGACAGCAAAGCGGCTATAACTTTAACGTTGCGGAAATGGAGAGATATTAATGAAAGTATCCGAAGCGGTTTCGGCGCTAAATCTTGAATATGTTGCCGGCAGAGATGCCGAAGACAGAGAAATAAGCGGCTGTTACATCGGTGACCTTTTGAGCTGGGTAATGGGACGTGCTCTTGAAGGCAACGTTTGGATAACAATTATGAGTAATATCAATATCGTTGCAGTGGCATCTTTAACAGATGCGGCATGTATTTTGCTTGCCGAGAACGTTGTTCCGGAC
>CACZWA010000093.1 GCA_902784685.1 uncultured Ruminococcus sp. | reverse complement strand
CGTGCGGATTCTGAAAAATCTGGCGCAAATCGGCATAGAATCAGAGATTTACACCGAGGTGAGCCGCATTCTGGACTACAACCGCAAAAAGACGACGCAGAAGGTGAACCTTTACGAGAAGGTGCAGATTCCAGGCTACAACGAGGCCATACGCAAGATAAAACGCTTTATGGAGGATGAGGAGAATCTGTCGAAAGCATCGCAGAAGATTGTGAAAAACAAACATTTAGCAGAGGAGGCGGAAGATGGTAACTGAAATGACCAAATATAACTTCGTGCTTTTGAGCGGCGATGCCGACGATTTTCTGCGCACACTGCAAAAGATTGGTGTTGTGGATATTACGCGCTCGCAAGTGCCTGCCGACGAGGAGTCGGAGGCGGTGTCGGCACGGATTGAGCAACTGCAAAAGGCGCTCGAGGTGCTGATGCAGATTCCCGCTGCAACCGCTTCCGCTGCCACAACTGACGATGCGGCGGCTGACATAATCGGCACTGCGGCTGAACGCGAGCGCATTGCACAGCAACTGGCGGCTGTTGAGGCCGAAATTGCCGACCTTGCGCCGACTGCAACATTTACCTCACCATGCCTTATGCGGTTCCATTCGTCATAGCGCTCGCCGAGCGACAATCCGCTGTGCAAAACTGCAACCTTTCCGCCGAAACGCTCTGCAAAACGCCTTGTCATTTGCGGCGTCAGCGATATTTCGGGAACAAGAACAATCGCATTTTTGCCTCGGCTTATGCAATAATCTACCGCCTGCAAAAAAACCTCGGTCTTTCCGCTGCCGGTAACTCCAAAAAGCAAATATTCGCTTTTTTCTCCAAAATCTATCGCTTTTTTTAAGGTGTCAATTGCATTTTTTTGTTCATCCGTAGGCGGCAAGCTCTCTTTTTCTTTAATATCCGCCTTAATGGGTGAGCGTAGAACCGCTACGTCCTCCGTTATAACAAGCCCTCTGCTTTCAAGTGCTTTAACCGAAGTCGCCGAACAATTTGCAAAATCTATAAGCTCCGAAAGAAGCATAGAGTCATATTCCATTAAAAGGTCAAGAACCTTTTGCATAGCCTTTCCAAGCCCTTCAGCCTGTGCGGCCTCCTCCTTGCTTACTGCAAGGCTGACTCTTTTACGGATTTTTTCCTTGTTGCCGCCAACAGCTTTTTCGGTGACGGAAACAAGCCCCTTGTTTTTCAGCGCAGTAAGAGCGGCACTCGATTTAAGCCCGCAGCTTTCGAGAAGTTTCTTGTATTCCGCAGTTCCGCCGATAGCTTTAAGCGTGTCGTAAATTTTCTTCTGCGATAAGGTAAGCCCATCCGCATCACCGTCACACAGCGAAACAATTTTTTCAAATTTAAAATTTACCCTTGGCGGCAAAAGCAGTTTAAAGGCTTCAGACATAGGACAAAGGCAGGTGCGTCTTAAATACCTTGCAAGTTCAATACCTTTTTCTGAAATTATAGGCTCTTTATCAATCAGTTTTTTAATCGCCTTTAAATTCTCAAAAGGTGAACTTTCGGTAAAGCCGACTATATAGCCGATTTCCGTTCTGTTCCCAAAACCGAAAGGAACGGAAACACGCATACCGACAGCCGCCTCAATATTTTCCGGTACAACATAATGATATACTCTGTCAAGGCTGCGAACCTCGGTATTTATAATAACCTCAGCTATGTTCATCGGTTTATACCTCTCAAAACTTATTCATCGTCATTTATAAAGCTAATCGGAGAAATATCAGCTTCACTCGCCTTTTTTTCTTCGTTTTGCTTGCGAAGTTCCGCCTCTTCCGCTTTAATATCCTCGGGCGATCTGTGATATACTTCGATACTCTCGTCCGTAAACTCATCTATTGCCTTGTGAATGGGCTTGATAACTTCTTTTGATTTACGGTACTTATCATTAATTCTCGATTCAAAGGTTGCAGGTTCTTTTTCTTTAACCTTTTCCTCGTTTGCGGCAATAACTCTTGCACGCTTTGCAATAGCAAGAACAAGGCTGTATCTGTTGCCCAGCTCTGCGCCGAGTTCATCACCGAGTTCGTTTGTTATTTTGTCTACCAAATCGTTAATTGGTGGTTTAAGCATTATTTACATACCTCCTGAATAAAATTCAAATTTCTTGATGTTTTAAGCCTTTCGGCATTTACTATATCTTCAAAGCTTTTTACGGCTTTTTCAACCTCATCGTTTACAATAAGATAATCGTAATTTACAATCTGTTTAAGCTCATTTTCGGCAAGAGTCATTCTCTTATTTATAACCTCAGGAGTTTCTGTTCCTCTGCCTTCAATGCGTTCTCTTAAAACTTTTTTTGACGGCGGAGAAATAAAAACAAAAACAGCTTCGGGAACTTTTTCTTTTATCTGCATTGCTCCCTGAACTTCTATTTCAAGAATAACATTAAAGCCGTTTTCAAGCTTTTCGTCAACCGCCTTTTTTGGTGTACCGTAATAGTTATCGCAAAAGCATGCGTATTCAAGAAAACCGTCTTTTTTTATTGTTTCCTCAAATTCCACACGGGAAACAAAAAAGTATTCCTTTCCGTCCGTTTCGCCGGGTCTCGGAAGCCTTGTAGTTGCCGAAACAGAAAGAACCGAATCCGGATTTCTTTTCAAAAACTCTTTACATACCGTACCTTTACCGGTACCTGCCGGACCGGAAAACACAATAAGCATTCCTCTACTTTTCATTATATTCCTCCGCCTCTGCAATCGGGTCCTTATCAAATGCCCTGTAACCGAGTGTTTTCGGTTCAAGAGCAGAAAGGATAATATGGTCGCTGTCTGTAATAAGAACAGCTCTTGTTTTTCTGCCGTAGGTAGCATCAATAAGCATAGCCTGCTTTCTTGCTTCCTGAATCATTCGCCTTATCGGTGCGGATTCAGGCCCTACAATTGCAACAATTCTGTCCGAGGACACTAAATTTCCAAAGCCAACATTAACAAGTTTCATATCATTACCGTCCGTTTATTCAATATTTTGTATCTGTTCTCTTATCTTCTCGATTTCCGCCTTAATATCAACAACTTTTTTCGATACGTCAATATCATTACATTTTGAGCCTATTGTATTTGTCTCCCTGTTCATTTCCTGAATCAAAAAATCCATTCTTCTGCCGACCGGCTCGTCCATATCAAGCATTTTGTTAAATTCCGTTATGTGCGACTTTAATCTGTCTGTTTCTTCGTCTGTCGAAACTTTATCCGCAAAAACAGCAACTTCTGTAAGCAATCGGTTTTCGTCAACTGAATTATTTTCAAGAACTTCTTTGATTTTTTCATAAAGCCTTGTTTCATAATCTTTAACAATGCCCGGCATTCTCTCGGTTACTTCTTCAACCTTCTCCGAAATAAATTTTATACGTTCTTTCAAAACGCCGCATATTCTTTCGCCTTCACGGGAACGCATTGCAAGATACTGCTCACCTGCGGCATTTAAAATACGTTTTACATCGTTCCATACCTTTTCCTGGTCTGCCTCGGCTTTTTCGATATTGATTATATCGGGTACTCTTGCAAGCTTGCTTCCGGTAAAGTCAAAAGGAAGCTCCGCCGCCTCACAAAGCTCTTTAACCGCAAGCGTATATTTTTTTGCAAGCTCGGTATCAACGGTTACAACGCTGTTTTCGTCAACGTACTGCTCAATGGTAACAAATACATCAATTTTGCCCCTTGAAGTATATTTCCCCATTTCACCTCTTATGTTATCTTCAAGAAAAAGGTAGCTTCTCGGAACTCTGATATTAACGTCGTTATACCGATTATTAACGGATTTAATTTCAACAATTATTTTTTGGGTTTCGGTCAGTTCTTCACTTCTGCCATACCCTGTCATACTTTTTATCATTCTAATCTCCCCATTATTATAGCTATCTTATTATATTATACCAAACCAACCACCATTTGTCAAATATATTTTGCAATTTATTTGTAAAAATTACATCTTTATTTTTATTACAATTTTTTCGATTCTATAAACTTGCCAAACAAAAAATTACTATTATTCAGTTGACATTAAAAAAATCCCCCGGTTTAATTACCGAGGAATTTTTCTTAAATAGTTAAGGTTCTGAATTTACACTGCCCAAGATTTATACTTGAGTCACTCTCCTTGTGTTTTTATCCAAGAATGTCAACTTATTTGATAATTGCTTTAATAACCGGTGCAAATTTCGCATCCCAAAGCATGATTTTATAGCTCTCGCCATTCTCAACGCTTGGTTCTGCAATTGTTATTTTAGAATTTCCGTTATTATCAGCAACACCTTCATAAACCTTAACCACCTTAATTGTACCGTTAGCATTATAAACAGATACATATGCCTTCATCGGCTGCAATGTTTCTCCGCTGTTCGGTAACAAGGTAAGCATTTTACTTCCATCGCCGCTATCTAATCTGATTTTCATTTTATCAGCATAGCTACCCAAAACTTCAAGATAATTTATAGCCTCAAGAGTGCTTGTACCGTTATCGCCATCTACCCATTCGTATCCTTCGGGCGCTTCCTGCTCAAATGCGCTTGCCTTGGCAACAGAGGTTTTTTCCGGAGTAGCTTCCATTGCAGCTTTTGCGCTGCTGTCTACTACGATTTCACCTGTCATTGTGCCTGATGTCAATGTAAGTCCGAAACCGTCTTTTGCATCACTACCCGATGCAGATATTTCTACGTTACCGTTGATAACACTGTTTCCTTTTACTTCTACATTAACAGATGTGTAGCTTGCATAG
>CACZWA010000092.1 GCA_902784685.1 uncultured Ruminococcus sp. | reverse complement strand
ATCCGGCACTATCACTAAACCTAATTCCATCGCTGTATTTTTCTCCTGCCATAGAAAAACTTTCACCATTGCCAGATGAATAAACATTGCAATAGTATGTACTATACGGCGGGCAAACATCAATAAACGACGTTCCTGCCGGTGAAATTTCGTCCCACAGATATACGCTCTGCGTAGCTCCGTCCCATGTGACCTGCATATCCGCAAGCGTTGCCGTACCTCTAACCGGCATATATGTAGTTCCGTTGTAAATAAACGGTTCTATGACGCTGCCGTTTGAATCTTTAAGTTCACAAAGAACATTGTCTTTATAAACCTTAATGTTATTGTACTGCACTTCAATTGTTTCGTTCTGTCTTTTCGCATAGCCTATGCAGCAGGCACATAATGTTCCTATTACCAAACCGATAATAATTCCTTGCATTCTTTGTTTCATTATTACAAATCCTTTCAATTTTTTTGAGCGCCGCCGCAAGTTTTATTATGTGGCTGTACAAGCTGACCTCCTTCTTCACCCTTTTAAAATAAAAAATGTGCGACCCCATACGAAGTCACACATGAAAAATACATGACTCCGAGTTGTCGCCAAACAAACTGAATTATACATTATAGCATAGAGTAAGCATGCATAATTAGAGCCTGTATTTTTACCATAAATAAAATACACACTTACTCATTTTTTATTCAGTTTGTTTGGCAACTACATTATAGCACACATTTATTTAAAAGTCAAATAAAAACGGAGCAGCCCGAAAAGCCGCTCCGCTAAAAAATATTCAAATATCAATATACAACAACTGTTGTACCTATCGGCAGGTTATCTCTCTCATCCAAAGCACATGGTCATCGTAAAGCCTTACGCAACCGAGCGAGGTTGTCGTGCCTATTGTTTCGTCAAGCACTTTGTCGGTAGAGGTGCGGTACGTTCTCGAATGGAATGCGTGACCGCCGTTAAATACCATTACATATTTAACATAATAGGTGTCAAAATCCCATTTTGGCGTATAGCGTGAATACTTAAACACGCCGTCAATTGTCGGTGTTGTATTCTTGCCTGTTGCGCACGGGAAAATGCTGTGTATCTTCCAGTTACCTTTACTGCCGTAAAAAACATTAACCTTTTGTCTTTCAAGGTTTACCCAAACAAGCCAGTCGGACGAACTTTCATACCCTTTTGCATTCACAAAAATCTCTTTATCGTCATTTGAAAAATCACTGTAAACGGTATAGTTTTTTCCGGAAACTCTAACTGCGTCATACGGCACCCAACAGGTATAGCCGTTATCAAGAAGAAGCTTTGCGGCAAGGTTTCTGTGCTTATATACATCATATGTTTCGTAGGTGTAATCAATATATTTTGCCTTTGTTCCCGCAGGAAGCCAGCCGTTCACCTTGGAAAGCGTATAAGACGTATAAGCGTTTGTTCCCTGTATAACGGCAGCGTCAACATACACATGCTTTATTTCCGCAAAAACTCTGTCCGCCTCTGCTTTATGGTAATATGCATACGGATAATTCTGCACGGTAACAGGCACATCAATAAATTTTTCTACGCCGTCAACAGTAAGCATAAAACCTATATAGCCTTCAAGCGGCATTGTTTCCCATCTTGGTAAATCGTAGTTTAAGGTTGATGTTGCGCCCTGCTTTACTTCAAAATTTGCGTTATAAAAACCCTCTACCGGCATTCCGTTATAGTACCACTGCGCCTCTGCCGTGCAAGGAACGTCCGCCCATGTTACGGTAACCGTTGCCCTAAGCTTTACATCGGTAAGAGCAACCGCAGGGTAATCCGTAAAGGAAAAATAAACTTGATTTTCCCCTGCATAAATAACCTCTGATGAATCTGCAAAAGCAATAAAATTAAGAGGTAAAAGCATAACCGCAAGAAGCAAAAGTCCTGTCTTTAATATTTTTTTCATATATATCCCTTTCCTTTATCTTTGTGAAAGTTGGGCGTCACCGCTGAGCGTTTCATTTATATCTTTAATAAATTCGGCATTTGTCTTTGTTGTCTGCATTTTCTTTAAAAGATATTCGGTAACATCTGCCGAATGATTTTTTGAAAATGCGCGCCTTATATTATATGCGGCCGTAAGCTCTTCATAACTCAAAAGCAATTCTTCTTTCCTTGTTCCCGATTTATAAATATCAACAGCAGGGAAAATTCTGCGCTCCGAAAGACTTCTGTCGAGGTGAATTTCCATGTTGCCCGTACCCTTAAACTCCTCAAAAATAACGTCGTCCATGCGACTGCCTGTTTCGATAAGGGCGGTCGCAAGAATTGTGAGGCTGCCGCCGTTTTCAATCTTTCTTGCCGAGCCGAAGAACTTTTTCGGTTTATGGAGCGCTCCTGCATCAATACCGCCCGAAAGCACTCTGCCTGTCGGCGCAATCGAAAGGTTATATGCTCTTGCAAGCCTTGTAATGCTGTCAAGAAGAATTACAACGTCTTTGCCGTATTCAACCATTCTCTGCGCACGTTCAATTACCATTTCGGCAACCTTTGTGTGGTTTTCCGGCGGCATATCGAAGGTTGAATATATTATATCCGCCGCAGGCACGCTGTGGCGCATATCCGTAACTTCTTCAGGTCTCTCATCTATAAGCAGCACAAAAAGGTACGCTTCGGGATTGTTTACCTTTATGCTCTGGGCAATCTGCTTTAAAAGCGTTGTTTTACCTGTTTTCGGCGGCGCAACAATAAGACCCCTCTGTCCTTTTCCGACAGGCGAAATAACATCAATAAGCCTCATGGCATACTGTCTTGGGTCACGCTCCAAACGAAACCTCTCAGTCGGATATGTAGGAACAAGCGAGTCAAACGAGCGGCGCTGTCTTGCTTTATCCGGCCTTTCACCGTTAATATCTTTTACATATATAAGCGCCTGAAATTTTTCACCTTCACGCATAACGGCATAGCCCGTAACGCAGTCGCCCGTTTTCATACCGTATTTGCGGATAAGCTGCGGCGTTACAAAAATATCCTCCGTACCTGCATAAAGCGTTGCAGGACGCAAAAATCCATAGCCTTCAGAAAGAATTTCAAGAAAACCGTATGCATTTCCTTCTGCTTTTGGGTCAAAGAGTTTTTTCTTTTCTTTATGATTTTTTTCATCGGTCTGATGAGTTCGCCCTCTGTTTCTTTGGATAACTTTTCATCACCTTCATAATTTTCAAGTACATCAATAAGTTTTGATTTATTTAAAGACGAAATACCTTTTATTCCATACTCCTTTGCAAGCTTTTTTAACTCGGCAAGACTTAAAATTTCCAAATTTTTTTCTGTCATAAAGAACCTCCGAAATAATAATGAATAAAATAAAAGTAAGATAAAAACTATCCCTATTATACTACTTTAGCCCAGTTTTGTCAATAGCAACCGACACAATAAGACACAAATTTTAAAGAATTTTAAAAAATATTTTTATTTCGACAATTCAAAAATATTGACATATTTTTTAAACTGTGATAAAATAATATAGTAAAGCATTTAAAATTTTTTAAAACAAAGAGGTGAGATGAATGGATTCAGGAAGTAGCAGCGGCATAAACCCCGGCGGGCGAGCCGAAAGTTTTAGGCCCTCTACCGGGTCTGTTCATCGCCGCTGATTATATGTTTATGTTGTACTTCCTACTTAATTTTTCTTAAGGAGGAAACGCATAATGCTTGAAAAAATTATGGAGCTGCTCGAAGGAAAGAAATATCAGCAGCTCAAAGCTCTTTTAAATTCTATGGAACCTGTCGATATAGCAGCGCTTTTAGATGAGGTTCCGCCGGAAAAGCTTTTGCTTCTTTTCCGCATTTTGTCAAAGGAAAATGCCGCAGATACTTTTGTTGAAATGGACAGCGTAAGCCAAGAGGTGCTTATACGTTCATTTAAGGACGCCGAGCTTGAAGCCGTGCTTGACGAGCTTTTCCTTGACGATACAATTGACATTATTGAAGAAATGCCGGCAAATGTTGTAAAGCGTATTTTGAGGCACAGCGACTCCGAAACACGCAAAAAAATAAACGAACTGCTTAATTACCCCAAAGACAGCGCCGGCAGTATAATGACAATTGAGTATGTTGACCTTAAAAAAACAATGACGGTGAGCGAGGCAATTGACCGCATACGCAAAACCGGTGTTGACAAGGAAACAATATACACATGCTATGTTACGGAAACAAACCGCAAGCTTATAGGTCTTGTATCTGTAAAAACATTACTTCTGTCCCCTAACGATGCTCTGCTTGAAGATATAATGGAAACGAACATTATCTTTTCACATACGCATGATGACAAAGAGGACGTTGCAAACAAGATAAACAAATACGGCTTTTTGGCTATTCCCATTGTTGATAACGAAGGAAGGCTTGTCGGTATTGTAACTGTCGATGACGCTATTGATGTCATTCAGGACGAAACCACCGAGGATATCGAAAAGATGGCGGCTATCGTACCTTCCGACAAACCGTATCTCAAAACCTCAACGCTTGATCTTTTCAAAAAACGCATACCCTGGCTTTTGCTTCTTATGATTTCGGCAACCTTTACGGGAAAAATCATAACAGGCTTTGAAAATGCACTTCAGGCGTGCGTTGCGCTTACTGCATTTATTCCAATGCTTATGGATACCGGCGGAAATGCCGGCGGACAGTCTTCCGTTACTATAATCCGTGGTCTTTCGATAAACGAAATTGAAATGGGAGATATTTTAAGAATACTTTGGAAAGAGCTTCGTGTTGCTGTAATTTGCGGTTTAACTTTGGCTGCCGCAAACTTTTGCAAAATGATGCTTGTCGATAGAAGCTCAATTGCACAGTCGGGCTCGAATGTTGTACTTGTTTGTGCGGTTGTATCAATTACCCTGTTTGTGGCGGTAATAATTGCAAAACTTGTTGGCTGTACGCTCCCGATTGCCGCAAAAAGAATAGGTTTTGACCCTGCTGTAATGGCAAGTCCGTTTATTACAACAATTGTTGATGCCTGTGCGCTTCTTGCGTATTTTAATATAGCAAAAATAGTTTTAAAAATATAGCATAAAAAAGACCGGCGGAGAAAAGCATTGACTTTTCTCCACCTTTTGTTTTAAATATAAAGCTGACGTTTTATTTTATTTGAGGTGGTTTTTTCAAACTCCGTATCACGAAGTATAAGGTGCATAATCTGTTTATACTGCGGAAGGGGTGCTAAAACCTCGTTTATTTTCTTTCTTAGGTCTGTCTCCGAAATCGGCGTATCGGGGTCTACATAAATCTGGGCTGTAAGGTCTTTTTCTTCTCCGCTTTCGGTTTTCTGCGAATAAACAATAACCTCTTTAACCTCGTCTATTGCCGCAATATACTCCTCTATTTCCTCTGGAAAAACGTTCTTGCCGTTTGTTAGAACAATCATATTTTTCTTTCTGCCGGTAATTATAAGTCTGCCGCAACTGTCAAATTTACCGTAGTCGCCGGTATAAAACCAGCCGTCACGAAGAACCTCGGCTGTTTGTTTCGGGTCTTTATAATATCCCATCATAACAGTCGGACCTTTTACCTTTATTTCCCCTATTCCGTCCGCATCAGGCTCCGATATTTCAACCTCAAGCCCGGGAAGCGGCAACCCGGTTGTGCCGGGGAAATTATAAAAATCTCTGTTTGCGGTAACAAGCGGCGAACATTCCGTTATGCCGTAACCCGAAACAAGAGCAATGCCAATATCATCAAAAAACTCTACAAGCTCACCTCTGAGCGGTGCGCCACCGCAAAGAATTTTTATCATATTTCCGCCAAATACGTCATGAATTTCTCTAAAAAACTTTTTTCTTTTGTCTATGCCGAATTTTCGCAAAATATTACTGAGTTTAACAAGTGCTTTAAAGCCTTTTTCCTTACCGGAAGCCTTAATATTTTTCATAATTCTGCTGTGGAACATTTCAGCAAAAGCAGGCACGACAAAGATAAAATCGGGCTTATATTTTTTAAAGTTTTTAAGCACATTTTTAAGCTTGCCGTTTATGCACATTGTTGATTTATAATAAAGTGTTCCGAGTATTCCGCATACCGATTCGTAGGCATGGTGATACGGCAATACCGAAAGACCGACCGTATATATTCTCGAAGCGCTGAGTCCTGCATAAACATCGGAAGTGATATTTTTTTCCGAAAGCATAACGCCCTTCGACTTCCCGGTAGTTCCCGATGTATAAAGAATCATTTTAAGCTCTTTTACATCGTTTGGCGCAGTATCCGTAAAGCTTCTGTCGCCTTCGTCATAGAGTTTTTTACCCTCGGCAATAAGTTTTTCAAGAGTCTGCTCAGGCTCTTTTTCGTTGGAGTCAAGCGAAACTATCTCAATTTCTTTTTCAGTCGCTCCGCTTTGCAAAAGCGGAAGATATTTTTCATCGCAAAAAACAATATCCGCTTCACTGTGATTTATAACATTTATTATATCCTTCTCAGGCAAATCTTTATCAATCGGCACAAATACATTCGTTGACGAAAGTGCCGTAAGATATACCTCTATCCATTTGTATCTGTTTTGCCCTATGCACGAAACACGCTTTTTAATATATCCTCTTTTCGTGAGCGCAGTTCCGAGATAAAGAGTTTGTTTGTAAAGCTCGTTATATGTAACGGTAACGGTCTTTTTGTTTTCTTCAAAAACAATTGCCGCCCTTTCGCCGCATTGATTTGCTCTGTCCTTTAACATTTCTCTTACGCTGTTAAAAGGTTCGTTATCGTCCCACGGATATTTTTTCTGTTTATCCAAAATTTCTCGCTCCTTCAGTTTTTCTAAACCAATACATTTAGTTTTCAAAACTATTTTAGCACAATTTATTTGCTTTGTCAATACCTTTTCATATACTTTTCATTTGCCGGGAAACCTATCTGCATACTCCCCGGGTGAAACACCCGAATACTTTTTAAACGTTCTTGAAAAAGACTGTAAAGACTCATATCCGCAAAGCTTTACAACCTCATTTATGCTCGATTTTCCGTCTTTTAAAAGTTCCTCTGCTTTTTTCATTTTTGCCGTAACAATATATTCCTGTATAGACATTCCCGTTCTTTTCTTAAACATATGCGAAAGATAATTGCTGTTATACGAAAACTCCTCGGCAACCTTCCCTACGCTAAGCCCGTAGGAAAGATTATTTTCAATATATCTTATAACGTCATATACCGTTTTCCTGCTTTCAGGTTCACTTGACGGCAGATACTGCGCAAGCTCCATACGCATAGTTCTTTTTACCTCTATAAGAATCAGCTTGACAAGGCTTTCTTTTGCCGTGTCGGTATATTCATAGTTATTGTAATATTCATTTACGAGCATGGTCATAAGCTTCCTTATGTTGCCCCTGTCTTTTACAACAACATTTCGGCAACCCTCAAAAACATCTTTAAACGGCAAAGCCGCCTTATCCGAAAAGTCGAATAGCTTATCACTGTACATATAATCATCTCCGAAACACGGCTTTAATTCATTTATTTTTTAATTTCAAACCATTCATATGGATTTTCTCTTGCTTTTTTAGCAGCTTCAATAACTGCAATTACTGCAATTGTTTGCTCATGCGGCACAGGTATAATACCTGTCTTAAAAAATTCGAGCATCGCCTTTATAAACAGTTCAAAATATGGAGATTCTACCGTTATATTCTCGTTTGTTCCGTCCTCGCAGCCCTCTATAAAACGTAGTTTTTTACCGCACATTCCGATATGCGCATCTTTTCCGTCAGCAAATTCAAGAGTAAATGATTCATACGGTTGACTGCCGACGCACATAATGCGTTTAACGTTTGTTCCCATAACTGATAAAATCGGCTCGGTAACATGAATAAACTGATGTTTAAAGCCTCCGCCCCAATTTGCATAAAGTGTTTTTATGTTTTTTCCCTTCAATAGAAACATTTTAAGAGATGAACACGAATAAACCGGTGTGGAGAATTTGTCGGCATACTCAAAAATCCTCTTTGCAGTGACTGTATCAGGTGCAAATGTTTTATCTATATATACCCGTTTGCCGCTTTCAAGAGGAAGCCGGCTGAGCTCCTCATGCATTTCAGGATTATCGGGCGAAAGAACAACTATACAGTCGCTCTTTTCTATAACCTTCTCAATGCTTTTCTCAAGTGGGATATTATATTTTTTCGACCATTCTTTATTTGTAATGCCGCCTATGGGAGAATCAATATGTCCGTAAGCACAGCAAACTTCAAATTCACCGCCGCCCAGATTATTTATCATTTCAGGATAGTTGTTAGCATGCCATTCATCAAGATAATAATCAACAAATCCTATTTTTATCATAGCATATCTCCTTTGGTTTTTACAGTTCAATTTCTTTGTGGGTTTCTGCTGAACGGTATATAGCGTCCATAAGTCTTGACGTGAGAATGTTTACACTTATGGAAGAAGCAAGCTCTTTTCCGCTCTTTACAGCTTCAAGAAAAGCTTCTATTTCGTTTTCAAATTTGCTTTTCTTTTGCATATCAAACGTAGTTTTTGCAAGCATACCGTTCTTTACGGTGTAAAGTGTAAAATCTTCACCGTAATTCAGTCTTATACCGCCTTTTTCGCCCATAAAGTCAATAAACATTTCTCTTTTGCCTATGTTCTGCGCCCATGCTCCGTTTATATTTATTACAGGACCGTCTGTTCTGATTAAACCCGTAACCGCTTCTTCAACATCATTTGTGCCGCCGCTTATGGGAGGTCCTGCCCACATATCAACATAAGTATAGTCGTCAATATCTCTGCCGAGCTTTGAAAAAGTTTCACAGCTTACTGTTTTTGCTTTTGGGTCGCCGCAGCAATACATAACTATATCAAGAAAATGCACGCCCCAGTCAATCAGCACTCCTCCGCCTGCCATACTTTTGGTTGTGAATGCACCACCGAGACCCGGAATTGAGCGATGTGAGCGGAAACTGATATATACGTTATATATTTCTCCGAGAACGCCTTCTTCAATAAGCTCTTTTATTTTGTTTATTTGTGTATCAAAACGGTTGCATACACCAATATTCAAAATTTTTCCTGTTTCTTTTTTTGCTTCAAGCATCTTTTCGGCTTCGCTTAGAGTATATGCCGCAGGTTTTTCGCAAAGTACGTTTTTACCTGCTTTTACCGCATCAATTGAAATAGTGCTGTGGCAATGGTTGGGAGTGCAAACAGATACTGCTTTTACCGATTCGTCTTTTAAAATTTCATGTTAATCGGTCACGGCTTTGCCTCCATACTGCTCTGCCGCTTTTTTTGCACGCTCCGGAATAATATCGCAAACATATGCAATCTCGGCATTTGGGCTTTTACTGTACATTGGAAGATGTTGCGCATTTGCAATTGTACCGCAACCTATAACTCCGACTTTAATCTTTTCTGACATTATTCGTACCACCTTTATTTTATTCTTAATAATATAATTGTATCATAAAATTTTTACGATTGCAACAACTTTATCCGTTATATTTTTTATCGGAAAGTTGTAAAATAAAATGACCAAAATAGTTGAACCATATTGAAACCAATGGTATAATGTTAAGTGACCAAACTAAACAAAACCGGAGGTTAAAATA
>CACZWA010000091.1 GCA_902784685.1 uncultured Ruminococcus sp. | reverse complement strand
GAAAAATCCACTGCGTCCATTTATAATATGAAGGGTCTGTTGTATTTACCTCTCTGTCCCAATCAAAGGAAAAACCTATGCTTTTAAGCTGCCTTTAGAAATTCGCAATATTTCTTTCCGTAACAATTTTTGGGTGAATTTTATTTTTAATGGCAAAGTTCTCGGTCGGAAGCCCGAAAGCGTCCCAGCCTATCGGGTACAGTACGTTGTAGCCGTCCATTCTGCGTTTTCTCGCGAGAATATCGAGAGCCGTGTAGCTTCGCGGATGACCTACGTGCAGACCTTGTCCCGAAGGATACGGAAACTCAACAAGAAAATAGCTTTTCGGCTTTTCGCTTTCGTTACTTGCGGCAAAGGTCTTGTCTCTGTCCCAGATGTCCTGCCATTTTTTTTCGATTTCATTAAATTTGTATTCTTCCATACATAACAATCCTTTCAACTTATAGGTTTTTATTAAAAGCATAAAAAGCTTGCATTTTATAATTTTTTATGGTATAATAACAGTGCGACATAAATTGATTTTTTTAAACTTACTTGTATTTATTTACTACTCGGTAAAAATACAGGCTCTTTAAACATGCAAGTAAGTTTAAATGTTTAATTTGTGTCGCAGCAATGTGAGTCTGTATTTTTCGTGTACAGCTTCATTGCTGTACACTTTTTTTATGGGGGTGGTAATCTTGTGGGTAGTATATCCTTTATATAAAAGCAAACTCCGATTGTCGCTACACATAATATATTTGGAGTGCGTCTGAAAGCGCACTCTTTTTTGCTCCGTTTATCAGTCCGCCGTTTCTTCAAACTCAACACGCTTCGCGTCCGCCCATATATGCTCAAGCCTGTACATTTCGTCCGCTTCACGGCTGAAAATATGCACTATAACGGTTGTATAATCCTTCAAAATCCAGCTTGCGGTAGTGACACCCTCGTTGTGATTCGGCACGATACCCTTTTGTTCAAGCCGGAACTCAACCTCATCGCTGAGTGATTTTATATGAGTGCTTGACGTACCCGTGCATATAACAAAATAATCGGCAATTGAGGTGACATCGGTAACTTCAAGCACTTTGATGTTCTTTGCTTTTTTGCTGTCAAGTATTTCCGCAATAGTGAGCGCAAGCTCTTTTTCCGTCATTATATAAACCATACCTTTCTGTTTTAATAGTTTTTAGATATATTTTCACATATACTATTATAATACAAATTTAATAAAATGTCTATACCAAAATTTATTTTTTAAAAAAATTTGCCGGCAAAACAGCGCTGCCGGCAAATTTAAAAAGAGGGAAAAGATTTTATCTGTTTTGTTTTTTACCTTTTAAAACAAGGTTTGTAATTATACCGAGAATAAGCGCGCAGGCAACCTCTGTAAGAGTAACCTG
Source organism: uncultured Ruminococcus sp. (assembly GCA_902784685.1). Taxonomy (GTDB): domain Bacteria; phylum Bacillota; class Clostridia; order RUG12999; family RUG12999; genus RUG12999. The sequence continues at coordinate 3,401 of CACZWA010000091.1, read as the reverse complement.
TCCAAGTTTAAGCGTCATACCGCCGATACCCGTTATAAGAATAATTGAAACAACAAACAAATTGCTGTTTTCATTCAAATCAACATTCTGTATCATTTTAAGACCGGATACGGCGATAAAGCCGTAAAGTGTTATACAAACGCCGCCCATTACGCAGGCAGGAATTGTTGAAAGGAAGGTAACAAACGGTCCGAAGAAGGATATTACCATTGCCATAATTGCCGTTGCAAAAATTGTAATAACCGAAGCGTTTCCGGTAATTGCAACGCAGCCTACCGATTCGCCGTAGGTTGTGTTGGGGCAACCACCGAAAAATGCGCCAGCAATAGAGCCTACGCCGTCACCTAAAAGCGTTCTGTGAAGACCGGGCTCTTCAAGAAGGTCTTTTTCTATAATTGAAGAAAGGTTTTTATGGTCAGCGATATGCTCCGCGAACACAACAAAAGCAACGGGTATGTACGCAACCGCGATTGTCGCTATGTATTTGGCGTCAACTTCTTTAAGACCTTTTGCGGCTTTAAGGAAGGTGAAATCCGGACGCCACTGCATATTGTTAAATAATGAAAAATCAATAATTTTTAAAGCGTCATTACCTGTTGAATTGCCTATAACAGTAAAGATTACCGCAACAATATAACCCGCAAGAATACCTATTACAAACGGAATAAGCTTTGTCATTTTTTTGCCGTAAACAGAGCAAAGCATAACAACAAAAAGAGTTACAAGCGCGCAAATAAAGCCTGCCCAGCCGTGAGCGCCCATTACGTATGCGGAGCCGTCGTTTTCGGCAAATTTAAGCGCGTCGCCTACAGCGTTTCCGGCAAGAGAAAGACCGATTATAGCAACGGTTGGACCGATAACAACGGGAGGCATAAGCTTATTTATCCATTTAACGCCTGCGATTTTAACGATAATCGCTATAACAACATAAACAAGACCTGCGAAAACCGCGCCTATCAAAAGACCGGCATAGCCTGCTTCCGCCGAAACAGCACCGCCGAAGGCAGCGAACATTGAGCCGAGAAAAGCAAAAGATGAACCCAAAAAAACAGGACTTTTAAACTTTGTGAAAAGAAGATACACGAGAGTTCCCACACCTGCGCCGAAAAGAGCCGCCGACTGCGACATACCGTTGCCAACAATCATAGGCACCGCTATTGTTGCCGCGAGAATCGCCAAAAGCTGCTGGAAAGCGAAAATTATAAGCTGTCCGAAATTGGGTTTGTCCTTGATACCGTAAACGAGTTTCATTTTTAAACCATTCCTTTCTTTTTAAAAGAAAAACCTTGCTCCGACAAGGAGCAAGGGCAAAGTTATACTTATATCCATATTAAAACACCGAACATTTTTCCGGCACGCAAAGTATATAATCTTGCCGATGTCTCCGCATCGATTTAAAGATTTTTTTATTGAAATAATTATAACATATAAATTGTGAAAAGTAAAGTATTTTTAAAGAAAATTTACACTTTTGTTAAAAATGCACAATCTATGTAAATTTATGTCGGCTTTTAGTACCCGAATATCTCACTTAAGGAGTCGTCATCCTCAATCCAGTCGGAAACGTTTATTTCGCGGTAATTGTCCTGCGTGTCACGCACAACAACCTTTTCTATTCCGGCATTTATAACCATTTTTTTGCACATGGCGCAGCAGTTAGCGTCTTTAACAAGCTCGCCTGTTGTCATATCTCTGCCCGCAAGGTACATTACCGCCCCAATCATATCACGTCTCGGAGCGCTTATGATAGCGTTTGCTTCAGCATGAACAGAGCGGCATTTCTCGTAGCGTTCGCCTCTTGGTATGCCGAGCTTGTCACGAAGGCAGAAACCCAGCTCGGAGCAGTTTTTCCTTCCGCGCGGCGCGCCGGCATAGCCTGTTGATATAATCTCATCGTTTTTAACGATAATCGCGCCGTATTTGCGCCTTATACAGGTTCCTCTCTCAAGCACCGTTTCGGCAATATCAAGATAATAGTTTGTTTTGTCGCGTCTTTCCATTTTAAAAATCATTCCTTTCCGTTTTTTTTATTCTCTCGTAAAAGCTTAAATGCTGCTGTAACCCTTAAACATTTCCGCAACCTTGTTTTTAAGCCCTTCATTTTCTTTATTTTTAAGGTCGGGATCATATAAAAGAATTTCTTTCGCGCAGGAGCTTGCCTCTTTTAAAAGCTTGCCGTCAAGCGCGAAATTAGCTATTTTAAGGTCGGGAAGTCCGTGCTGTTTTGTGCCGAGAAGGTCGCCCGGACCCCGCAGTTCCAAATCCTTTTGCGCAATAACAAAACCGTCGTTTGATCTGCACATAACGTCAAGCCTCTGCTTTGTTATTTCGCTTACCGCGTCCGCTATCATAATGCAATACGCCTTATCGCTTCCTCTGCCGACTCTGCCCCTGAGCTGATGAAGCGTTGAAAGCCCGAAACGTTCGGCGTTTTCTATAATCATTACAGATGCGTTAGGCACGTTTATTCCAACTTCAATTACCGTTGTCGAAACAAGAATATCGGTTTTGCCGCCCGAAAAGCTTTCCATAATTTCCGCTTTTTCTTTCGGTTTCATTTTGCCGTGAAGAAGCGCAACGGTTTTATCGGGAAAAATTTTGTTTTTAAGTTTCATGTATAACTGTGACGCGGATTCAAGGTCAAGCTTATCGGATTCCGTAGCGAGAGGGCATACGACAAAAACCTGCCTTCCGCTGTCAATTTCTTTCCTCATAAACGCCTCTATACGGGGGCGCATTTTTTCGTTTACGGCAAAGGTTTCAACCGGTTTTCTGCCCGGCGGCAGCTCACCTATAACCGATATATCAAGGTCGCCGTAAAGTATGAGCGCGAGAGTTCTCGGTATCGGCGTCGCGCTCATTACAATAATGTGAGGCGCTTTGCCTTTTGAGGCTATTGCGGCACGCTGCGCAACCCCAAAGCGATGCTGTTCGTCTGTTATTACAAGACCGAGGTTTTTAAATGTCACGGCTTCCTCAAAAAGCGCATGGGTGCCGATTATAATCTTCGCGTCGCCTTCCGCGATTTTTTTAAGAATCTCTTTTTTTTCGGCGGCTTTTGTAGCTCCGGTAAGGAGGACAATATCTTCTTCATCAAAATATTTAAGAGCGCTTTCAAAATGCTGCTCCGCAAGCACGCCTGTAGGCGCCATAAGCGCAGCCTGATAACCGTTTTTTACCGTAAAATACATTGCCGCAAAGGCAACAACCGTTTTGCCGGAGCCCACATCGCCCTGAATGAGCCTGCTCATTGGAACGGTTTTCTTCATATCGGCAGAAATTTCATTTAAAACATTTTTTTGCGCCTTTGTAAGTTCAAAGGGGATTTTTTTAAGGAAATCGTCTGTAATGCCGTCACTTTCAATATAAGGCGCGCCGCCGCTTTTTTTCGCGCTGCGCAG
>CACZWA010000090.1 GCA_902784685.1 uncultured Ruminococcus sp. | reverse complement strand
TCATCTATAACAAGGTATGGAGAAACGCCATGCCTTGTAGGAATAACTCGTTTATCTGTTATATTAAGTTCCCCGCCGTTTTCAAATCCGACACAAACGGCGCACTTTGTACCCCCAATATCAAATCCTACCATAACAGCCTCCAAAATTGGCACAATAATATAAATTCCTTATTGTGTCAGAAATCCTTGATTTTACGCAAAACTTTTAAATTTGCCTATATTTTTTATATTCCCAACTAACAGCATTCGCCTAATATTTCAATACCAATTTTTAAAATCAGAGTAAAAATTTATATAGCCTTATAAATGCTTTTCCCCTTCTTTCAACACTATTTTAGCATAATTAAATTGTAAAGTCAATACGGCAAAAACCCACTCCATCTTTTTTGTCCTTTTTTTGAAAATTTGCACAAAAAATATTCCACGCCAAAGCGTGGGATGAAACATTTTATTTTGCGTACCTTGTTTCAAAGTACATCCAAAGAACCGAATATCTGTCTTTTAAATCCTTTGCAAACCATACAGCATTTTGGATTTTCTCTTTGCCATACATTTTTTCAAACTCGCTCATATCAAGTTTTACGCTTGCAAGATACTCGGTAAGTCTATCGGATGTCGGCACTTCTTTAAGAATTTCTTTAATTTCCTGCCATTTATCCGCATAAACTCCGCTTCTGTCAAGCTTATACGAACCAAGCTTTTTCTGGAGAGCTATAACGCCTTCCGCCGCCGCCCCGTATATTGCTTTTATTTTATTTTCATATTCATTTTCGGTAAGCTTTTCGCCGACTGTCGGAGCGTCAAGAGCAAGCAACTCCTCACGGAGCTTTTGAGTACGCACGGCAGAATAAGCAACGTCAATTCCGTGAAGAAAATACGGCCTGTTCTCCATTATTCCGGTAACCTCAAAGAAATGTGACAAATGATGTTCGCTTCCCGACGCAGGACGTGAGTTTCCAACCAAAGCCATTGCCACCCCTGCTCCGACAAGTGCCTCCATAAGCGTTTTTATTGCTTCTGCATCACGGGCAAGCAGTTTTTCACCCAAATCCTTTGTTTTGTCAAGCATTTCATAAGTGAGGTCATAAACATAATCACAAAAATACTCGCCATTCACAAGTCTGCTGAGTTTCCAGTCATTAAGGCAGGAGAATTTTCCCAAAATATCGCCGTAACCCGACTTTATCATATCTATCGGTGCATTTTTAAGCACATCGACATCACCTATTATAACCTGCGGAACATGAGCGCTGTATGTAACCTTCATATTTCCCATTATCATTGCGGCACCGACAGACGCATAACCGTCCATTGAAGGTGCGGTTGCAACAATCTGATACGGCAAACCTGCGTTAAAGCTCACATATTTGCACAAATCCTGTATAACTCCCGACCCAACACCGACTATCAGGTCTGTACTTCCGGTAAGAACCGCCTGAACTTTTTCTACTGCGTCCTCATTAGGTACAAGATAACCTTCGGATTTAAGCACAATTTTATTTTCAAGCTTTTCGTTAAGTTGATTAACAACAGCTTCTCCGATTACGGCATATGTGTTTTCATCTGCAACAAGCAGAATATTTTTGTAAGCCTCTACACACTCCGCAACGCTTTTTACTGCGCCTTCGCCTATAATAACACGCTCTACGGCACACGAATGGTCCCTGCCGCAGGCGCACTTTTTCTTTCCTTCAAGTAGTTTTACGAAATCCATTTTTCTCGCTCCTTACTATTTAGATGTTAATATTTTAACATATTATTGCAAAATAATCAAGTAAAATACACAAATAAATTTATAGTGCATATTTAACAATTTTTTATATATTTGTTTTAATAATCTTGACATTTTTAATAATATGTGATAATATATATACATAAGTTATTTGCGTAGAGAGGATTGTTTACAATAAGAAAAACATTGTCTTTGATGCTTTCCTTGTTATTGGTACTTAATTTGAGTTTTTTGGTATCAGCTTCGTCAGACAATGCCGGTTCCATGCTGCCTTGCTCGTTAAAAGCAAGTGTTACGGATATGGGCTATCATGTAAGTATTGAAACCATCGGCAAGCATCCTTCAAATGCAAAATTATATATTGTGTCATACTCCGGCAACTATATAAAGGAAGTTAGTATTCATAATATAACTCTTAAAGACGGTAGTTTGGATTACTACCCTGAGCTTTCCGGCAGTATGCTTAAATCCACAGCTCTCAAATTCTTTTTATGGGATAGTGAGCTGCGACCTCTTGCGCCCTCTATAAATGTTTATGAGAATAATCTTCTCTGTACTTTGTCTGCAGAACTTTCAGATGAGTTTTATTGTATTACCGTTGAAAACGCAGGTTTTGATATGAATGCGAAAATTATAACTGCTGTATATAAAGGTAGTGATAAACCTGTATTCAGTGCGCTCAATGTTACTGTACAAAACGGAAGAAATGTTTTTTATCCCATGTTTCCCGCTGAAATCAGCGATTATCATTCCATAGTTAAAGTTTTTTTATGGGATAGTGAAATGCATCCTCTTGCAAAATCCGTTTCTCCATTGTTTACTTTTTCTCAGGTTCCTCCGCAATACGAGCCTGAAAGCACAAGCAGACCTGCGAACTCTGCCAATGGCTATTATGAAATAACTTTCCGTGGGGAAAACTCCGATATTGAAAAATATTTAAGTAGTGTCACCTCTGTAACATCAGACAGTAATTTGCTAAACAGAGAAGCAGAAAGCATTACACAGCAAAACTCTTACAGCATTGACGCAAAAAGCGGCATACTGCGGCTTTCAGCGGATAATATAGGCAAAACAAAAGAGCCTTCAGTTTTTACTGTTTTTGCTGATGGCTATAAGGAGCAAGAAATCATTATCGGAGCTGCCGCCGAAACCGGAAATTGGAGCGCTGTGCGTGCTGTTGACGACTTCGGAATTGTAACATACGCAATAGATAAAAAGGACGAAAGCGCCGTTATTTACTTCAACCTTGATGCAAGCATACACGACAAAGAGCTTGATATGTCAAAAATGCGAATAGGTCTTGTGAAAGTTGATTGGTATAACAGCACCGTTGAATATGTAGGAAAAGATATAAGGCTGTGGGGCAGTTACCGCAGAGTATCGTGCGAAAACCAACTTGTTCCGGGGACGTACTGTCTCGAAAATATTATAAGTAATTCTGTTACATCTTTTAAATGTATGCTTTCATGCGAAGACGCCGCAAGGCTGAATAACACAGGATATGCAGAAAAAATAAACTCTCCGTCAGATGGCGAATCCTTTATTTTTGCCATGGAAGACGGTTGGTATGACGGTTCATCGGCAAAGTATATAGTTGCTCAACAATGTAATAAAGTACTTACTATAAATAATTTTGTTGAAAATTCTGTTGTAAGGTATATATACGATATTTCCAATGAAAAAGCTATTCGTATTGTAACCCGAAAAGTTATTCTGCCAATCGACTGTGAAAGAATAATTTTCTGTACATTGTTTAAAGAACCGATAAAAGAGGTAACCCTTGACGAAAACACCATGCGCCGAGGAGTGGATTTCAGCGACGTTCACAGATAGCTGCTATAATATTTTTTTAAGTTGCATATAATAGGCTTTTCATGCAAACTGATACTCATATAGTATAATTACAACAAGCTCCCGAAGTGATTTATCGCTTCGGGAGCTTGTTTATCCCAGTTCTGTCATTCCGTATTTAAGTTTTATTCTGTCGAGCTTTTCGGCAAACTCATCGGTTATGAACCAAAGAAAAACCGCCGTCGACCCTGCATGAACAAGGTCAAGCGGAAAGCCTGTGACATAAGCAGACATAATCATTCCGATGTTTATTTCTTCTCCGTTCATACTCATTATTACCGACGCAGGATTCATTATTCCGCCGTAGATTAAAACTACGGCAAAAAAGCCGAAAACACAAATATCCGTCTTGTTTTTTCTTATAAGCCCCAGGCGGATAAAAATTCCTGCCGCAAGCCCCAAAAGTCCGAATGTAAGCATTTGCCACGGAGTCCACGGTCCTTGACGGTAAAAAAAGTTTGAAACAAAAGCAGATACCGCCCCGATTAAAAATCCCGTTTCACCGCCAAGCAGACAGCCGCATATTATTATAACCGCCGCAAGCGGCTTGAAATGCGGCAACATAAAAAACGCCGCACGGCCTGCCACCGCTATTCCGCACAGCACGCTTATCAGCACAAGCTCTCTTGCGCCGGGTTTTCGGCTTTCAAACAAGGCAAAAAACAAAAACAGCGTTTCGACAAGAATAAGCACGCTTATCAAAAAATATTTTCTGTCGTCAAAAAAAACTATTCCTGCGGCAATTGTAATCGGCATAAGCAGCAGTGCCGCCGAAATAATAAACCTTGACTTTCCCGAAAGCGCCTTCCTTTTCCCTGCCTTAAAATGATAATTTTCGCCTCCGCTTTTAGGTAAAAGTATCATCATAACAATGCCGAAGAGTGCTGTTACCGCTATCGCCGCATTGCCTTTTATATCCGCAATCTGCAACAAAACAAATATCGCCATAATGATACCGCAGACTGTCATTCTTATGTTGGCTTTTTTCTCCGCCTGCTTCTTTTTTTCTCGGTCTTTCGGAAAAAAGAAGTTTTCGGGAAAATCTTTCGTCTCTTCCTCTTTTTTTCTGCCTGTACAGGCATAAATTACATCCTCTGCAAGAATTGCTTTATCTATAACACCCTTTGACATACGGTTTGCCGCCGTTGTATAGAAGCTGTTTGCGGTAAAAAACTCTCTCGGCGAAAGAACCGCCGTAATATTGCCGTCAAAAAGCATAGCGCATTTGTCGGCATACTGTGCGCAAAATTCTATATCGTGCGAAACCATAATCTGCACAAGTTGCTCAAAC
>CACZWA010000089.1:3552-8436 GCA_902784685.1 uncultured Ruminococcus sp. | reverse complement strand
AGCGAAGGTATATTTCGTCCTTTAAAACTCGCCTAAGTACATGGGTACGGTAGAGATTTAAAGGGCGGAAAGCAAGCAATGGTGTGGTTTTGTTAAAAACAGCACCATTATCCTTTTTATCATATAACTGTCAAATAAAACCGTTAAACTCCTGCATTGTATTGGTTTGCTTGCGGTAGACCGAGTTTGTCAGCACTCTGAAGGAACGACACACAAGCCGTTCCCTAATGTTGATTTATCAAGTTGCCTTAGTTTCGCAGTATATACATCTGTACACCTTATTGTCTTTATCGGTAAGACGAAAGACGTGGTCAAGCTCCTGCTCGGTCATAGTTATGCACCTGGGATTTTTACATTTTATAACATTTGTTAAAAGCTCCGGCATTGGCGGATGAAGCTTTTTGACAAGCTTGCCGTCCTTTATAATGCTGACGGTAGCGGTAGGGTCAACATAGCCTATAATATCAAGATTAACCTTAATATCTGCGTCAATTTTTATTATATCTTTTCTGCCGAGCTTATGGCTGGTCGCATTTTTAATAAGTGCGGCACTTGCCTGTGCGCTGTCGAGTCCGAGAAGATAAAAAAGCTTAAGTCCGTCTCCTGCCTTGATGTGGTCGATTACATAGCCGTCTCTTATAGCGTCAATATTCATCTTTTTCTGCCTCCTCTAAAAGCTTTAGGATAAGTGCCATACGAATATATTTTCCGTTAAGAACCTGTTTGAAATAGCACGCCCTTGGGTCGCTGTCGATAGCCACGCTTATCTCGTTAACTCTCGGCAGCGGATGCATTATACAAAGATTTGACTTTGCGTTCATAAGTTTTTCGGGCGTGAGGATATAGCTGTCTTTCAGTCTTAAATAATCCTCCTCGTTAAAGAAGCGTTCACGTTGCACACGGGTCATATAAAGAATGTCAAGAGCAGGCATTGCCTCCTCTAAATCGGTAGTTTGGGCAAAAGGGATATTTTTTTCTTTTAGAATATCTTTTTTAATATAACTTGGGAGCTTGAGTTCTTCCGGAGAAATAAGAACAACATTTATGCCGCTGTATCTTGATAATGCGGCGATAAGCGAGTGTACGGTTCTTCCGAATTTAAGGTCGCCGCAAAAACCGATTGTAAAGCCTGAGAGACTGCCTTTTTCACGGTAAATTGTAAGTAAGTCTGCAAGAGTTTGCGTAGGATGCAAATGTCCGCCGTCGCCTGCATTTATAACAGGAACCGAGGCGTTTTTTGCCACAACATAAGCCGCCCCCTCTTTTGGATGGCGCATTGCTATAATATCAGCATAACAGCTTACAGTTTTTGCGGTATCTGCAACACTTTCACCTTTTGCGGCAGAAGAACTTTGCGCCTCCGAAAAACCTATAACGTTGCCGCCAAGCTCGTACATTGCCGCCTCAAAGCTTAGTCTTGTTCTTGTGGAAGGCTCAAAAAATAAAGTTGCAAGTTTTTTGCCATGGCATTTTTCGCTGTATTTTTCCGGGCTTTTAACAATATCAAGAGCCATATTTATAAGCTCGTCTATTTCTTGGACAGAGAAATCAAGTATATCTATAAGACTTCGGCTCATTTGTTGTTTCCTCCTATCCAGCTTTCGTCTGAAGGATTGTTCCTGAATGCAATCAGTTTTTCTATGTCATTTTTTGCGATATATCCCTCTTGCGCCGCAACTTCCGTTATTACGTCAAAATTTGTAAGTGAATAGTTTTTAATGTTTGCGGCAGCCAGCTTTTCAAGCCCTTTTTTCATTCCGTATGTAAAAATGCTCACAACGCCGAGAACGTCCGCCCCTGCGTCACGAAGCACATTAACCACCTCAATTACACTGCCGCCGGTTGATATTAAATCCTCAACAACCACAACTTTCTGACCTTTTTCGAGCCTGCCTTCAATTTGATTTTGTCTGCCGTGGTCCTTTGCGCCGGAACGTACATAACCCATAGGAAGCCCCATAATGTGTGCTGTTATTGCGGCGTGAGCAATTCCCGCCGTTGAGGTACCCATAAGAACTTCGGCGCTCGGGAAATGCGTTTTTATAAGTTCAGACAGCCCGTTTTCAACATCCAGTCTTACATCGGGAGAGGTAAGGGTAAGCCGATTATCGCAGTAGACAGGGCTTTTTATTCCGCTCGCCCATGTAAACGGCTCGTTTGGTCTGAAAAAAACAGCCTTAATTTTAAGTAAATCTTTTGCAATGAGTTTATCCATTTTTAGTTTCCCTTTCTTATTTTGTAAATTCTTCCACACAGCGGTTGTATGCCGAGACAGGGTCGCTTGCTGCGGTTATCGGTCTGCCCACAACTATATAGTCGGAGCCAAATTCCTTTGCTGTTAAAGGCGTTGTGACACGTTTCTGGTCGCCTGTGTCTCCGCCCGAAAAGCGTATTCCGGGTGTTACTGTCAGGAAATTTTTTCCGCATATTTTATGTACTTTTTCGGATTCGAGAGGAGAACACACAACGCCGTCAAGACCTGCTTTTTTTGCGTTAAGTGCATAGTGCATTACAACCTCATCAATTGGTTTTTCTATTAAAAGCTCTCTTTCCATTGTTTCCCTATCGGTAGAGGTAAGCTGGGTTACGGCTATTAAAAGAGGTCTTGAACCGTCGGGACGTGTAAGACCTTCTAAAGCCGCCTCCATCATAGCAACAGTACCTCCGGCATGAAGGTTGCAAATATCCACGTCAAGCCGGGACAGAACTCTCATTGCTTTTTTTACGGTATTTGGAATATCGTGAAGCTTGAGGTCGAGAAAAATTTTGTGACCTCGTTTTTTCAGTTCACGCACAATGCTTGGTCCTTCAGCATAGTATAGCTCCATGCCGATTTTAACAAAAGGCTTTTTGTCTGTGAATTTGTCTAAGAAAGCAAAGGTTTCTTTGGCTTCGGAAAAATCACAAGCGATAATAACATCTTTTCCCATTAAATTGCACCTCCTATAATATCTTTTAAGTTTTTAATTTTGTATTTTTCCATAACAGCAGGTAAATTGTCAATTATTTCTTTGCAAACATAGGGATTTATAAGGTTTGCGGCGCCGATTTCAACGGCGGTTGCACCTGCAAGCATCATTTCAATGACGTCTTCGGCGCAGCTTACGCCGCCCATTCCAATAACGGGAATTTTCACGGCTGACGCAACCTGATAAACCATTCGCAGAGCAACAGGGAAAATGGCACTGCCGGAAAAACCTCCCATTTTGTTTGCTATAACAGGTTTTTGGGTTTTTAAATCAATCCGCATACCGAGAAGAGTGTTTATAAGACTTACGCCGTCCGCACCCTCTGCCTCGCAAGCCTTTGCAATTTCGGTAATATCGGTTACGTTTGGCGAGAGCTTCATTATAACAGGCTTTTGAGTTACTTTTTTTACGGCTTTTGTTACCTCTGCGGCGGCCGCCGCAGAAGTGCCGAAGCTCATTCCGCCGCCGTGAACATTCGGACAGCTTATATTTACTTCAAGCCAGCCAACCTGAGGGCATTTATCTAACTTTTCGCAGGTATAGGCGTATTCTTCGACAGAAAAGCCGCTTATGTTTGCCATAACTTTTTTTGTGAAACACTCTTTAAGCTTTGGAAGCTCTTCGGAAATAACTTTTTCTACTCCCGGATTTTGCAGTCCTACGGCATTTATCATTCCTGCGGTACATTCCGCAATTCTCGGAGTAGGGTTGCCGAAACGAGGTTCCTTTGTTGTGCCTTTGAAGGAAAATGTTCCGAGACAGTTTATATCGTACATTTCGGCAAATTCATAACCGTAGCCGAAAGTTCCGCTTGCGGGAATAACGGGGTTGTCAATAGGTATTCCGCATAAATCGACGCTTAATATTCCCATATGATTTCCTCCTTTTTAAGTACCGGACCATCCTTGCAAATTCTTTTATATCCTGTAACGGTTTTGCATGAACAGCCCATGCAAGCTCCAAAACCACAGCCCATACGTTCCTCAAAACTGAACTGTCCCGAAGTTTCTGACGCTTTATAAACTGCTTTAAGCATAGCTTCCGGACCGCAGGTATAAAAATATGAGTAAGACAAATCTGTCATTTTATCGGTAACAAAACCTTTTATTCCGTGAGAACCGTCCACGGTGGTGACAAAGGTTTTTGCGCCGAGGGCTTTAAATTCATTTTCGTAAAAGACTTCTGCTTTTGTATTAAACCCGAGAATTACAGTTACTTTTTTTTCTTCGGATATAAGCTTTTTTGCAAGCATATAAAGAGGAGGCACACCGACTCCGCCGCCGATAAGCAGAGGAGTACTGCCCGAAACGGAGGTATCATAACCGTTTCCGAGGCAGGTAAGAAGGTTTAAACTGCCGCTTTTAATCGTGCTTAAAAGCTCCGTTCCTCTTCCGACTGATTTATATATTACAGTAAGCTCATTTTCTGATGCGTCACATACAGATATTGGACGTCTCAAATAAAAGCCGGGAAGCATAATATTTACAAACTGTCCGGGAGTTATTCCCGAAATGTCACCCATAAGCCGCATTTTAAAGATGTTATCGGCAATTTTATTGTTATCTTTTATTTCAAAATCAAGTTGTTTCATCTTTTACCTCATTCATTTAAATATACTGTTTTTTCACTGCATACCGTGGCTATACATCTGCCGTAAACTTTTTTGCCTGCAAACGGAGTACTGCGCCCCTTTGACAGAAAGCCGGAGGAGTTTATTATATATTCTGCATTTAAATCCCAGACAGCAAAATCACCGTTAAGAGGGATTTTAAAACGTTTTCGGGGGTTGTATGACATAAGATTAAGCAAGTGACTAAGGCTTATAATATCCTTTTTTACAAGCTCGGTATAAAGCACCGGGAAGGCGGTTTCAAGCCCTACTATTCCGAAAGAGCTTTTTTCAAGCCCTTTCGAT
>CACZWA010000089.1:0-3504 GCA_902784685.1 uncultured Ruminococcus sp. | reverse complement strand
TGGTCGGTTGCAATCATATCTATCGTTCCGTCTTTTACGCCCTCCAAAAGAGCTTCTTTGTCGCTTGGTGAGCGTAGAGGAGGGTTCATTTTAAATCTTCCGTCTTCTTTAAGAAAAGTTTCATCAAGAACAAGGTAATGAGGAGCGGTTTCGCAGGTGACATTTACGCCGCTTTTTTTAGCTTGTCTGATTAATTCAACGCTTTCCTTGCAGGAAACATGGCAAACATGGTAAGCACAGCCTGTTTCGGCGGCAAGTTCAAGGTCACGTTCAACCTGTTTCCACTCGCTTTCGGAGCATATGCCTTTGTGTCCGTGTTTTTTGGCATATTCGCCTTTATGTATATATCCGCCGTGTAAAAGGGAATTATCTTCACAATGAGCCGCTATAATTTTGCCCTGTTTCTTTGCAAGAAGCATGGCATTTCTCATCATTTCAGCAGTCTGAATGCCCTTTCCGTCGTCGGAAAAGCCTATAACATATTCAGAAAGGCCTTCAATATCTGAAAGCTTTTCGCCTTCAAGATTATTTGTAAGAGAGCCGTAGGGATATACGTTTATTACTGCGTCTTTTTTGATTATATCAAGTTGCCTGTTCAGGTTTTTTTTGCAGTCGGGAACAGGGCTGACGTTAGGCATAGTGCATACCGCACCGTAACCGCCGTGAGCCGCCGCAAGACTGCCGCTTTTTACGGTTTCTTTATATGAGAGTCCGGGCTCACGAAAATGAACATGAACATCGCAAAAAGCAGGTAAAACCGTATAATCTCCGTTAAGACAATGACGCTGAATGTTTTCGGGCAAAAGTTTTAAATTGAAGCTTTTCACGGCAATTCCTCCAAAAAAAAATCCTGTCTTTTGCAAGACAGGAAAGTATGACAAAACATTGAAGCAGGCAGACCTGCACCAATAATTTCCAATCTTGTCGATATCTCTGTATCGCTTATTAAAGATTTATATTGATTTTATTATATCATATACGCAAGGCGCAGAAAGTGCCGCAGCGCTGTGAAACAATAAAATCAACCTTGCGGCAACGCCGCAATATGGCGAAGCCATTTTTTATTGAACATTTTTATTATATCATATAAGGTTTGCGTTGTCAATACTTTGTGAATGACAGTTAGCCATGGTAAAGCTTTTTGCTCTGATAAACAGGCTCACAGGTAAGGTTTGTGCCGAGCTTCTTGAACACGGAGGTTTCTATCTGCGAAAGAATTACCGAAGAATGTACCTCTGTTCCTCTGAGCTGAGGAAGCATATCAAGCGCTTTTTTTGCGTAGCTGCTTAACGTTGCCGACATTGAAAGAGCAATAAGCGCTTCGTCCGTATGAAGTCTTGGGTTGTTGTTTCCGAAATTTTCTGTTTTAAGCTTTTGTATAGGCTCGATAACCTCAGGCGATATAAGCTTAATATCTTTTTCTATACCGGCGAGCGCTTTAAGCGCATTAAGAACTGCCGCCGCAGAAGCGCCGAGAAGGTTGGTGGTTTTGCCGGTAACAATTCTGCCGTCCGGAAGCTCAATTGCCGTTGCCGGAGCGCCGGTTGCCTCTGCACGGTCAACTGCCGCCTTAACAACTTTTCGGTCGTCTTTGCTTATGCCTGCTTGTTTTAATATAAGCTCAAGCTTGTAAATGGCTTCTTTATCAATAATGCCACGGTGCGCATCACACATTGTATGGAAATATCTTCTTATTATCTCTTTTTTTGAAGCTTCTCTTGTAACCTCGTCATCACAAATACAAAAACCTGCCATATTAACGCCCATATCTGTTGGCGATTTGTACGGGCTTTCGCCTATAATCTTATTGAAGATTGCGTTAAGTACGGGGAAAACTTCAATATCACGGTTATAGTTTACAGTTGTTTTGCCATATGCCTGAAGGTGGTACGGGTCTATCATATTAACATCGTTAAGGTCTGCCGTTGCCGCCTCGTAAGCAAGGTTAACAGGGTGGTCAAGCGGTAAATTCCATATCGGGAAGGTTTCAAATTTTGCATAGCCTGCGTTTACGCCTCGTTTATGCTCATGGTAAAGCTGAGAAAGGCAGGTTGCCATCTTGCCGCTTCCGGGTCCCGGCGCTGTTACAACAACAAGAGGTCTTGTGGTTGTTATGTACTCGTTTTTTCCGTAACCGTCATCGCTGACAATAAGCTCAACGTTTGCGGGATAGCCTTCTATCGGGTAGTGTAAAAAGACATTTACGCCAAGTGCTTCGAGCTTTTTCATGAAGCTTTCGGCGGCTGTCTGACCGCTGTACTGCGTAATGACAACGCTTCCGACATAAAGCCCTATGGTTCTGAATGCATCAATAAGGCGCAGAACATCAAGGTCATAGGAAATATTGTAGTCGCTTCGTATTTTGTTTTTTACAATATCAAGCGCCGAAATAGCAACAACAATCTCAAGCTTGTCCTTTAATTGAAGAAGCATTTTGATTTTGCTGTCGGGCTTAAAGCCCGGAAGCACCCTTGAAGCATGGAAGTCGTCAAAAAGCTTGCCGCCAAGCTCAAGATAAAGCTTGTCACCGAACTCTGAAATACGCTTTTTGATATGCTCGGATTGCATTTTAAGATATTTTTCGTTGTCAAATCCTATTTTTTCCATTGTTTTCTGCCCCTTAAAAATAATATTTGTATAACATTTTATCATAATACTTCTGATTTTTCAACACCTTTTTTACATTTTTCTTGATTTTTTTTGCAATTAATGGTAAAATATTTTGTAGACTGAAATATTTTTATAAGGTTAGGGATTGATTTGATTTGAAAAAACATATAGCGCTTATATACAGATTTGCCTTTATTCTTTTTGCTTTTTGGGGACTTGCCGAGCATATGGGCTATGCGTGGAAACCGCAAAATTTTCTGGGTTTTGCGCCGCTCACGGATTTGCTTTGTCTTTTGTGCATACTGTTTATTTTTATTTTCACTCTTAAAAAAGAGCCGACAAAGCTTTTGTTTGAAATAAAAGGCGTGCTTACAATGCTTGCCTTTATAGTGCTTATTATAAACAGCGATATGATAGGCAGACTTTTTTCGGAAGGATACATAATTTCTGTGCTGTTGCCGCTTATGATGATACTTGATTTCTTGTTTTTTGACAAAAAAGGCAGTTTTTCGCCGCACGACCTGCTTATATGGCTTGCGCTTGCGGCAGGACTTCTTTCGCTTGCCGCTTTTCTAAACTTGCCGTGGCTTGCTGATATTTCCGCCTTTTTAAAAGACCGTGATAATTTGATAAAGCTGATTTTGGGTGTGCTTGCCGCCGCAGGGCTTATGTATCTCATAAGCAGTATTTTCGGCGGAAAAATGTCAAAAGGCAGTGAGAGCTTTAACGCCTCGTTTTTAAGGCTTATTTTTCTTCTGCTTGAAGCTTGGTGCTTTGTGCAGATTGCACATTCCAGCCTCGGACAATTTATACGCTCGCTTAAATATTATTCGCTTTTCATAAATTTCCTTTGTTTTTTGTGCATAGCGGTTACGGTAATGAACAGTGCGATTA
>CACZWA010000088.1 GCA_902784685.1 uncultured Ruminococcus sp. | reverse complement strand
ATTTTAGAAGCCTGCTTAAATGCTCGGACTTTTCGATTGAAACCGTACCGACAAGCACAGGCTGATTTTTTTCGTGACATTCTATAATTTTATTTATAACGGCATTGTATTTTGCCGTTTCGTTTTTATAAAGCACATCATCAAGGTCATTACGTTTTAACGGTTTGTTTGTGGGAACTTCCACAACATCAAGAGCGTATATTTCCTGAAATTCCGTTTCCTCTGTAAGAGCCGTACCTGTCATACCCTGCCGTACATAATTCTGCCTGTAAATTCATCAACAATAAGAACCTTGCCGTCCTTTACAACATAGTCAATATCCTTTGTCATGCAGCCGTAAGCTTTAAGAGCGTTATTAATATGATGCATAAGAGCAATATTTTCGGGGTCGCTGAGGTCGGTTGAAAACTGTGTTTCCGCTTTCGCAAGCCCTGCCTTTGTTAGAGTCGCATTGTGCCCTTTTTCATCAATTATATAATCGGCGTCAATATCCTCCATATCTTCACGAAGGTCAACCTTTGTTTGTTTATATGCTTTAAGCCGTCTTACAAAACGGTCAACAACAGTGTACATTTCGGAGGATTCGGAGCCCATTCCCGAAATAATAAGCGGCGTTCTCGCTTCATCAATGAGGATAGAGTCAACCTCATCGACAATAGCAAAGTTTTGCCCTCTTTGCACCATACTGTTTTTATACATTACCATATTATCACGTAAGTAGTCAAAGCCGATTTCGTTGTTGGTGGCATAGGTTATATCCGCGGCATAAGCGGCTTTTCTGTCAGCAGACTCTGTGCCGTTCAGCACAAGACCGACAGTCAGCCCCAGAAAGCGGTAAAGCTTGCCCATCCATTCGCTGTCACGTTTCGCAAGGTAGTCGTTAACGGTAACAATATGCACGCCGTCACCTGTCAGAGCGTTGAGGTAGGCAGGGAGAGTTGCTACAAGCGTTTTTCCTTCACCTGTTTTCATTTCGGCAATTCTGCCCTGATGAAGTATAATTCCGCCGATAATCTGAACATCAAAATGCCTCATTCCAAGCACTCTTTCAGAAGCCTCACGAACATTGCAAAAAGCTTCGGGCAAAAGGTCATCAAGGCTTTCGCCGTTCTTATATCGCTTTTTAAACTCATCGGTTTTGGCACGGAGCTCGGCATCTGAATATTTGCGGTATTCGTCCGTAAAAGAATTTACCTTGTCTAAAATCGGGTATATTCTTTTAAGTTCACGCTCGCTGTATGTGCCAAATATTTTTTCAAAAATATTTTTCCCCATAGGGTTACTTCCTTTCGTGTTTATTCGTTTTGTTTCGCTTCCGTGTCAGAACTTGTGTCAGAACCGGTTTTGGGGGCAGCATCACCTTTTTCGGCGGTTTCCGGGACTTCTTCGGTATCATTTTCCTCTAAGGAAATTTCGATGGTTTCACCGTTAAACGCGTGTTCAAACTGCTCACCGTCAAGCTTTTCAAATTCAAGAAGCGCCGAAGAAACGTTTTCGAGCTTATCGTCATTATCACGCAGAAGCTGTAAGGTTTCTTCATAAGCTTTGTTAATGATTTCACGTACAAGGTCGTCAATTTCCGCCGCAACCGATTCACTGTAATTTTTAGCCTGCGTCCATTCTTTGCCGAGGAAAACCTCATCGTTTGGCGAGCCGTAGGCAATCGGACCGAAGCGTTCGCTCATACCGTAACGCATAATCATTTTTCTTGCTATATCCGTAGCACGCTCAATATCGTTTGAAGCGCCAGTGCTTATATCGCCGAGTTTAAGCTGTTCTGCGGCACGTCCGCCGAGAAGCACTTTAATTTCATCAAGCATACCGTTTTTGGTGTGGTACGTTTTATCTTCGGTGGGTATATGCATGGTGTAGCCGCCTGCCATACCTCTCGGAATAATAGAAACCTCGTGAACGGGATCCTGCGAGGGAAGAAGCCTTGTAATAATTGCGTGACCTGCCTCATGAATTGCGGTAAGTCGTTTTTCCTTATCGTTCATCATTCGGGATTTCTTTTCGTTACCCATGACAACCTTCATAAGCGCCTGTTGAATATCTGTCATATCAATGAGCTTTTTGCCTGCACGGACAGCTAAAATAGCCGCCTCGTTTAAGAGGTTTTCAAGGTCTGCACCCGTAAAACCTGCCGTGGTTTTTGCAATTGTAGCAAAGCTTACGGTAGAAGCAAATTTCTTGTTTCTTGCATGAACTTTAAGAATTTCTTCTCTGCCTTTAAGGTCGGGAACGTTAACAACAACCTGTCTGTCAAAACGTCCCGGTCGCATAAGAGCGGGGTCGAGTATATCGGGACGGTTGGTTGCGGCAATTATTATAATTCCCGAATTTGCGCCGAAACCGTCCATTTCAACAAGAAGCTGGTTAAGTGTTTGTTCACGCTCATCGTTACCGCCGCCTATACCTGCGCCTCTGTGCCTGCCGACAGCGTCGATTTCGTCTATGAATATAACCGCAGGAAGGTTTTTCTTTGCCTGTTCAAAAAGGTCTCTTACTCTTGAAGCTCCCACACCGACAAACATTTCGACAAAGTCGGAACCCGAAATTGAGAAGAACGAAACGCCGGCTTCACCTGCAACCGCTTTTGCAAGCAAGGTTTTACCTGTTCCGGGAGGGCCTACAAGAAGCACGCCCTTTGGTATTCTTGCGCCTATATCGGTATATTTTTTCGGGTTTTTAAGGAAAGCCACGATTTCTTCAAGGTCTTGCTTTTCCTCATCTGCGCCTGCAACATCGGCAAAAGTAACAACCTTGTCTTTTTCGCTCATCATTCTTGCTCTGCTTTTTCCGAAGCTCATAGCTCCGCCTGCTCCGCCCTGCTGACGGAACATCATAAACCAGAACAATGCAAGTATCAGTATCGGGAAAAGGTAGGGAATTACATACTGCCACCACGATATGGATTCAAGCTTAAAATCTACCGAAAGACCGCTTTTAAGTGCTTTTTCTTTAATATCTGCCGAGGAAAGATAAAAAGCGTATTCGGCAGAAGGAACTTTAACCTCATAGCTTGTTTTGTCCTTCATGGTTGCCGTAATTTTATTGCTTTCAATGACAACGGCGGAAAGCTTGCCGTCATCAAGGTCCTGCATAAATTCGGAGTAAATTTTTGTGCCTGTTTCCGTTGGCTTAGATACCGTGTATTGGTAAAGCAAAAATGCAACAAGAAACAGTACAAGATAAATACCTATACTTTTTATATATTTTTTCAATTGCGGTGTCCTCCTGTATATTTATTTTTCAGCATAAACTTCGGGTTTTAATACTCCGATATAGGGGAGATTTCTGTATTTCTGGTCGTAATCAAGACCGTATCCCACAACAAATTCATCTGGAATTTCAAAACCTATGTAGTTAACATCAACAGGCGTAACACGCCTTGACGGTTTATTTAAAAGCGTACATATACGAACGTCCGTAGCGCCTCTTAAAGCAAAAAGCTTAATAAGGTGGGCGAGTGTATTTCCGCTGTCTACTATATCTTCAACAATAAGCACTTTTCTGCCTTTTACGTTTATATCCGTGTCTTTTTTTATTTGAACGCTGCCTGTGCTTGTTGTTCCCGAATAGTAGCTCGATACCGATATAAAGTCGAGAGTTACGGGGAAATCAAGCTCACGGACAAGGTCGGCAGAAAGCATTGCGCCGCCTTTTAAAACGGTTATAACAATAAGGTCGTCGCTTTTATATTCCGCAGAAATTTCGGCGGCAAGCTCTTTAACTCTTTTCTTAATATCCTCCTTTGTAAAAATTATTTTTTCGATTTGGTCATTCATATTTTACATTCCTTCCGTATGTTTTATAACTAAATATTTTTTCGCTTTTCCTGTAGTAAAGCCGTCTGCCGCACCGATTTTTTCCGCCCAAACGGGGGTGCCGTCAAAATCGGCTATAACCAGACTGTCACGAAGGGAGCGCTCGATTTTTTTATTTACAAAAAGATCCTGAAGTTTTCTTGTCATTCCGCCGATAATTATTCTATCGCCGTTTCTGCGGCTTCGCAAGGTGATTTTTTCCGCTCCGTCCGCATTTAAGGCAAGCCCTTCCGGTCTTGAATTTGCTATAAAAAATTCAAATCCGTTTATTTTAAGTATTTCGCCGCTTTTAAGTGTATATTCAAATTTTTCGGTTTTTTGTTTTATTTGCGCTTTTATGCTGCCGTAAGTTTTTGTAAGACATATTCCTCCGCCAATATCAATGCTGCTGCCGACTTTGCCGTTTTTAACAAGATTTTTTGCGGCGGTAACGGTTTTGTCCGAAAGCTCGCAGGTGAGCCCCGCACTTTCGAGTATTCTTTTAAGAGTCAGAGGATAAAGCGCGTCGCTTATATTTTCCATACTTGAAAGGGAAATTTCGCCGCCTTTTATTTCGGCTTTTTCTGCGTGTGAACGCAAAAAGGCATAAGTTTCTGAGGCGTTATCGGCAAGCCTGCACAGAGAGTCGGCGACCGAAGGATTTATTTCCTTTAAAAGAGGAAGCACCTCAAGGCGGAATTTATTTCTTGTATAATCCGTTTCAAGATTTGTGGAGTCGGTAACGTATTCTATGCCTTTTTCTTTGCAATAGGTTTCTATTTCTGTTCTTGTAAGGCAAAGAACAGGCCGTATAATGTTATCTCTTGCAGGTTCAATGCCCCGAAGCCCTTCAATGCCGCAACCCCTGACAATATGCATAAGCACTGTTTCTGCGTTGTCGTCACGGTTATGAGCAGTGGCAATGAGATTTGCGCATAGCTTTTCGGTGAGCTTGCCGAAAAAAGAGTATCTTGCACGCCTACCGGCGTCCTCCTCGGAAATGCCAAGTTCCTTTGCCGCACGCGGAATATCTTTATGCTCCGAATAAAACGCCAGTCCAAGCTTTGCGGAAAAGTTTTTCGCAAAGCTTTCGTCACGCTCCGCTTCCGCTCCCCGTATCATATGGTTAAGGTGAGCGCAGATAAGCGTTATTTTAAGCTCCTCCGAAAGAGTTTTTAAAATACTTACCATTGCGGAGGAGTCTGCGCCTCCAGAAAGACCGCAGATTATTTTACTGCCGGGCGGTATTAAGTTTTTTTCACGCACAAAGCGCAGAACTTTTTCTTCGGCAAATGAAAACTGCTTCAAGAGTTTAACCTCCGGTATATTC
>CACZWA010000087.1 GCA_902784685.1 uncultured Ruminococcus sp. | reverse complement strand
AAACTGCGCTACATCAGCAGATACTGATAAACCGGATATTGCAATTGTCAACATAAGCGTTGCAAGCAATATACTAATTACTTTTTTCATTTTATTACCTCTTTCCTTTTATTAAAAATCCAATTCTTACTTTGCTAACGGATAGCTTTCAGGGTTAATTGTGTAGAACATCAAGTAGAATACGTCTGATGTATCAACAACACTGTCACCGTTCATATCACCCGAACCTGTAATCGGATAACTTTCTGCATTTATTGTATAGAACATCAAGTAGAATACGTCTGATGTATCTATAACACCGTCTGCATTAACGTCGCCTTTTGCAAATGCCGGTGCATCTTCCTCAACTGTAACGCTGCCTGCTGTAATGTCAACTGCTACTGCGTCACCGTTTGCATCGAAGAAACCGTCTGCTTTAAGATGATGTTCAGCGTCTGCTGCTTCAAGAACTGCCGAAACAGTACTTGCGCCGACTGCTGCGCCGTCTTTTGTGTTTGCTGCAACTGCTGCACTGCTGTTTGCAAACGCAAACTTAACTGTACCTGCTGTCGCACCGTCAACTGTTGAACTTGCGTCAAAAGTTGCCGTAGCTGCACTCTTATATGTAAGCACATTCGCATCATATCTGATTTTGAATACGCCGCTTGTTACTCCTTCAGCATTCAGAGTAACCGAGATGTCTACGTCTTCGCCGGCTTTGCCTGTAGCTGTACCGACTGTGAGCGTGCCATTCTCTGCAAAAGCTACTGTTGCTATGCTCATTATCATAAGACAAGCAAGCAGTAAGCTTAATCCATTTTTCAACATTTTGTTCATTTGTGTTTCCTCCTTATGAAGCTTTTTAATCTTTAGGGAAATGCTTTTTGCCGTGACTTTTTAACTCAAAATCCGCCAAAAAACATTCTTATCCCACTATATATTATCAGTTAATTTCATTATAACACAAAATAATCATAATGTCAACAAAAAAAATTGTACAAAATAGCTATATTTTTTTATGCAGTATTGCTTTTAAGAAGTTATATCTTCTATAATTTTTTCTATTTCACCGATTGTTGCGGCTTTTATCCCATTTTTGAGCCTTGCCGCCGTTTCGTCCGGCATATCAAACGTATTTGCTTCCGTCACCCTTTTTTCAAAGGTTTCCCCCTCGCTGTCCTCTTTGTAAACATTAACGAAGTTTCCTTCCATTCTTATAACGTAACCCTCCTGCGCAATCTCACTGCTTTTTGCAAAATGCTGCGCCGCGCCGCTTCCGGCAATTATTCCTGCCGCAAATAGACATATAATTTTCGCCGCAATATTCTTCATTTGTAACCCTCCTGTTGTTTTATTTCTAATATTTACCAAAATATAAAAATTATACCTCTTTCATTGACTTTTTGCATAAACAATGATACAATATTATACATTGGAGGGCGAAACAATGCGTAAACGTATTTTTATAGTTGTTTTAATTCTTTTAAGCCTTTTATCCGGCATATCGGTTACAGCCGAAAGCCGTGATTTTTCCGTCTATATTGACGGAGACTATCTTAAAACCGACGTAAGCCCCATAGTTTCAAGCGGCAGACTTCTTATTCCGCTTCGTGCTTTGTCAGAAGCCGTTCATGCCGAAATAAGGTGGAATGAAGCAGACAAAAGTATTGAATTAAAAAAAGACGGAACGGATATTCATCTTGCAATCGGCAAAGCTCAAGCCTCTGTAAACGGCAAACCCACACTGCTTGACGCTCCGCCCGAAATAGAGGACGGTAATGCAATGGTACCGCTCAGGTTTATTGCCGACGCTCTTTCTTACAATATATACTATAATGAAGAAAAACCGTCAGTTTTGTTAAGCAGTGGAGAAAACCCCACAATGTCCGTGCATTTTATTGACGTCGGGCAGGGCGACAGCATTTTTATTATTCTCCCCGACGGCAAGACTATGCTCATTGACGGCGGAAACCCGGAAAACGGTAAAATGCTTGAAGAATACATAAAGGCTAACTCAAACGGCGCCCTTGACTATCTTGTTGCCACTCACCCCCATGCGGACCATATAGGCGGCCTTGCGGACGTTATAAAAGAAATCGGTGCTGATAATTTTTATATGCCGAAAATTACCTCAAATACCTTGGTTTTTGAAAATATGCTTACCGAAATAAAGAATATCGGCGGCAGTATCACAGCCGCAAAAGCAGGTGTTGTTATTGACAAAAACGATAAATATTCCATCGAAATAATCGCCCCGAAAAGCGATACATATAAAAGCCTTAACGATTATTCCGCCGTTATTATGCTCACCTACGGCAACCGCCGCTTTTTGTTTACGGGAGACGCCGAAAAGGTTTCCGAAAATGAAATAATCGCCGACAAAAAAGCAGATATCAAGGCAGATGTTTTAAAAGTCGGTCATCACGGTTCAAAAACTTCTACTTCAGCGGCTTTTTTAAGCAGAGTAAATCCTTCTGTTTCGGTTATAAGCGTGGGCAAAGACAACACATACGACCACCCAAGCGAAGCCGTTACCGCCAGATTAAAGCTATACGGAAGCGAGGTTTTCAGAACAGATATTCTCGGTACAATAAAGGCGTATTCCGACGGCGACACTCTCGAAATAAGAACGGATGCACTTTCGCCCGAAATCGAAAGTGCGCCGCTTATTGTTTATGTTACCAAAAGCGGCAAAAAATACCATACCAAGGATTGCCCCACTATAAAAAGCAGTAAAAACGTTACGGCTGTCTCTTTTGAAGATGCCGTTAAAAAATATTCGCCATGCAGCGTTTGCAAACCTGCAGCTTAACTTTCGGAGGATGAAAATGAAAAAAATATTCGGTATTATCTTTACGTTATTTATTATCGGAGCTTCTGCGGTTTGCTTTGCCTCGGAAGCACCCGGGCTTGTTTTTACGCCACGGGAAGGCGGCAAATACATATATTCAAACAACCGTGAGTTCATATTCAGAAGTGACCTTGCGGATAACTCAAACCGTGAGCCCAGGTATATTATGTCTAACGAGGACCTAAAGCCCGATAAATACACGCTTTTTGCTTCTCATGTCAACCATACCGAGGAAAGAGGCTACTGGGGCGAGCTTATGGGGCGCGGCTTTGATATTGAGCTTGACGTAATTTTTAAAGCAAAGGAAAATACTGTTATAACTGTTTCCGCACTTGGCTTTGAAGTCCCCGATAACGTCCGATTTTATATAGACGGCGAAGAATATACCGATGAGCGTGACTGGGGCTGTTTTGCGGCATGGGCAAGCTATCTCGGCACAGAAATAGGTCAGCTTGACTCTGATATTTCTTATCCGCCCGTACCCTTTAAGCCTGTAACCTTTGAAATCAAGGCGGGAGAAAGCCGCTGGCTCAGCGAATTTATACCCAACTACCGTGAAGTGCCTCTTTGGAGACCTGTTCACATAATCAGCGATTTTGAAATTGTTTCGGGCTTTGCAGATGTAAATGTTGCGGCTGTTCGTTCCACAGGCTCACTCGGCGACAGAAGCCGTGTAAGCCCGAGCGTCGCATTCGGCTCTTTTGTCCCCCAATATGAAATGAAGGGCGTTGCCGCTTCAAAAAATCAGGTTGACGCTTATTTGAGCTATACGCTCGATAACTCCTCGCAAAATACCAAGCTGCCCGTTACAGTATTCAATCAGTATGCGCCAAGCGGCAAAGAAGTAACAACCTGGTACACAAACCTTAATCCCACTTCGGATGTATGGAATAAGGACAATGTTGCGGAAAGCTGTATGCTTGCCTTTGAATATAAAGATGAATCAAAGAAAAAGTACTACGGCAAAGGCGTAGAAGAGAGCGATAAAGATAGTATCTGGCATTTTGACACAACTCACGCTCTTGCTACCGAATATGCAAAGGAACTCGGCTATACAAAGCGGAATTTTGTGCCGAATTTTGAAATAACAAAATATGTTCCCGAGGACTACTGCAATTCTCTCGGCAATTACGGCGTACTCCAAAATTATCACCTTACGCTTACAAACGCTTCCTACACAGATTTATGGTTTAACTATCAGCTAAATACCGCCGCCAATAACCTTATAATTCTCCGTGACGAAAACGGCAAAATATTTAACGGTTATCCTCTGACAAAAGGAAAATCCTCAAAAAAAGAGCTTGATACTCTTACAAATATCAAAATACCCGCACAGCAAACTGTAAAATTTACGCTTACCGTAATTTTAACCACAAACCATGTGGGCGGTATGGAAAACTCGTTCTTTATAAGCGATGCTCCAAGCGTTGTAACCTCTTATAAATCAAACAGAATTTATAACGTTAAAGATAACACCTATACCGGCAAAGAATATTTAAAATGGGCTGACGGAAAACTTTATGCTTCCTATAACAAAAAAGACTGGGAAGAAAAGCCCCTAAACCCCAAAACCGCAAAAATATTTGACAGCGTTTGGAACGAAATAAAATTAACCCGTACCGACAGCGGATATATAGCAAACAATGTACAGTACAGCGGTATTCCCTACTATCTTGTAAGGGATATGTACCGTGATGTATGGTGCTTTGATGAGGAGCTTAACCTTATAAGTGAAAACAAATTCGGAATATATCCAACGCAGTCCTCTGGGGCTTTCGGAAAGTATTATATCAAAGCCGGTACAAACTTTATTTCGGCTGACGGCGCAGACTGGGCTGTTTTTAACGGAAATATGAACCTGCCATGCTATAACTACGGCAAATTTGCCGCCTCAATGAGCGGCGGTGAAATTGTATTGAGCGAAAACGGAACGGATTTTTATAAGGTTGTGTACGAAAAAGAAAAACCGCTTTATATCGACTCTCTTGGAGATGTTTACTACTATATTAAAGACAAAAGCATTTATGTTTCCGCAGACGGGCTTTATTGGAGCAAAACCGAAAGCCCTGTTCAAATTAACAAAATCGGCCGCTATGACAACGATATTCTTGTAAACGATGAAATCGTCCTCGAAATGCCTTTGCTTGACTTTAATGCTTCAGCCGTAAAGTACGAAAACAAATACCTCGGCTTTAAAGATTCACCCTTAAATATCGGCGGCGTGTATTTTGTGCCGCTTCGCAGTTTTGCAAGCCTCGCCGCTCTTCCTCTTTTGTGGGATGCGGAAACAAAAACGGCAACAATCATTGCCGGAGAAAAAACATTCAGTTTTAAAGACGGAGCCGTATATACCGCAGAAAACGAAACAATTTACTGTGACGGCATTATAACTTTAAACGGTTCAATGTATGTGCCGATGAATATATTGGAAGAAATTAAAGGTTAATTTTTGTCAGAGTGCTGACAAACTCGGTCTACCGCAAGCAAACCAATTTAAAGTAAAAATTTAATGGTTTTTATTTAACATTTCTGATTATAAGGTTAGTGGTGCA
>CACZWA010000086.1 GCA_902784685.1 uncultured Ruminococcus sp. | reverse complement strand
CTGTTCCTTTCTGATTTTTTTCGGAACGTTCAGACAAAAGATATATAAGCTTCTTTTGTCTAACCCAAAATATCGGCTCCAGCCGCTTTTTCTACCATTTTATGAAGCTCCGCTTCACCTTTTCCGAGACTGCCCGAAGCGTCAGGAATGACCAAAACCGCCGGTAGCGGTGATGTCATAAGACTGCGCAAATGTTCATTGTCCGAATATTCTTCGGTTATGAAAACCACTCCGTAATCTCCTTTTAAAACGGTTTTAAAGGCGTTGACCGCTTCCTGAACGTTTTCCGCCGCATAAATATCCGCACCTGCCGCCGAAAAACCGTATATACTGCCAAGGCTTCCGATAGCCGCCGCACTATATGCCATAGCTGTCAACCACCCTTCTTTTTATAAACTCATCTTCCACGCCGTTTGCCTTGCACACAAGCACAAGCCTAAGCACGGAAATTTCATTTTCAAGACTTATTATATAATTTATTGTCGGCGCAGGGGAAAAAATCTTATATTTTTCCGGTTTTAACGTTTGCATAATTCTTTTCTTTGCAAGCGAATCAATGTTTTTATAATCATCTTCCGTATAGCCGTAGCCGCTTAAAAATTCTTTAAGGCTCTTTTCGTCCGTACAGGCTTTTATAAGCCCTTCTTTTGAAATAAGAGCACATGGCGCAAGCGCCTTTTCAAGAAGCTCTTTGTCTCCGCCAACAGAGCGGAGAGCAATTTTTACATTCACTGCCGCAACAAGCTCGTTTGCATATTTTCTTAATATATCGTGTTTTGTTTTTTCCGCAAAAGCCGTAAAAGCGTCAAGACAGGCACGGTCCACAACCGTATCGGCAAGTCTGCCGTCTCCGGTATGGAGAAGCGCAGTATAAGCCTCTTTTGCGGCGCCCGCACAGTAGCTCGGCAGGGCTTCGTAATTTCCTTCTTTGATTTTTTCTTCAAATTCCTCGCCCGAAACAAGCGCCTCGCACACATAAAGCTTTCCTTTTGTTTGCGGAGCGTACAGCTTTTTTATCGCCGCTTTAAGGTTGTGAAAAGTGTTTTCGTAAAACAAAACTTCAATTTCCTCAGGTTCGCCCACAAGCTCGGAAATTTTTTTTTCTTTTTTCTCTTTTGCGCCTTTTATAATTTCATCGGCGCTGTCACCTTCATATCCAAAGGAGTTGAGCATTTTTATACAATCGGCTTCACTTTTGCAGGAAATAAGGCTTTCTATATCATGCAGACTCAAAAGTCCGTTTTCAAGTGCGCTGACTCTCGCCGATGTATAAGTGTAGTCCACCACTGTAAAACACTCCTTTCAATATTATTTAAAAAGTATTTCTGCCGCTCTGTCCGAAAGCGTACCGAGATTTGAGTCAAACAACATTTCAAAAGAGCAGTTTTCAAGCTTTTCGCCGTCCTCACCGGGGTATGCCAAAATAAAGCCTTTTGTAAAACCCTTTCTGTCGGTTTTTACCGTAAGACTGCAATCCGCTTTTTCCGCAAGCTTCTTTATCTTCCCGAAAAATTCCTCGGAAAAGCCGTCGTTTTCGGCAAAATATGCTATGCACTCGCCGCTTCTAACATTTTTCTCAAAAAGTGCAAGCACAATATTTTCGTATTCTTCGCCTTTAAGCCCCAAAAGCTTCTCTTTTGCTTTATGAAGCATATTTTTTACAATTTCCTGCTTTGCGGAAAGAAGGGTGAGCCTTTTTTCGGCGGCGGCGGTATCAACCGTATTTTTTTCTATTTTTTTTACTTCCGCCTCGGCTTTTTTAAGAAGCTCGTTTTTTTCATCTTCCGCTTTAAGCTTTGCATTATTTATAATTTCCTGCGCCGCTTTTTCAGCCTCGGCTTTTATGTTTTTAACTTCTTCATCGGCGCTGTTTAAAATGCCGTTTACAATTTCAGATAATCCGCTCAAGGCGATTTCCTCCTTTTAAAATAGCAGCATTTAGCCTATTTTTATTGCCGTAACCGCAAGTATGGAAACAAGCAACGACAAAATAGCATAGGTTTCAACCATTGCCGGGAAAAGCATAGCTTTACCGAACTGGTCGGGTTTTCTTGCAACAATGCCAATGCCTGCCGCAGAGGTCTTGCCCTGGTATATGCCGGAAATAAGTCCGACAACGCCTATCGGAAGACAAGCCGCAAGAATTTCAAGCCCTACCGTAGTGGAAACCTGAACGGCGTTTCCGCCGAGAAGTCCTATGTTTGAAAGAGTAATAAATCCTACAAGAAGTCCGTAAATACCCTGCGTACCCGGAAGAAGCTGCATAATAAGCACCTTTGCAAACTTTGACGGGTCCTCGGTAACAACTCCCGAAGCCGCCTGACCTGCAATACCTACGCCGATTGCCGAACCTGCGCCTGCAAGAAATACCGCAACTGCCGCACCTAAAATCGCATAAACAATACCCATAATAAAAAACATCCTTTCAAAAATTATATTTTTTCTTCAATTTTTACATATTTTGTATTTTCTTTAAACGGATTAAACTTTCTTCCTCCGCCCTCATAGAATTTTCCGAAAAACTCAACATATTGCAGCCTGTTGGTATGAACGTAAGCTCCGAGAAGGTTTATCGCAAGGTTAAAGATATGTCCGAAAATAAATACTGCCACGAACATTATAACGCCAAAGGCGCTTTTCCCTGCCATTGAGCCCATCTGGTTTATAACCGAGGCTATAACGCCCGTTGCAAGCCCCAGAGCAAGCAAACGTGAGTACGAAAGCAGGTCGCTGAGCCAGCTCGTTATATCATAAAGGCTGTAAGCTCCCTTTGCAAGCCTTTTACCAATATTTTTAGACGGTCTGCCGCCTGTTAAAAGAATTATAAGCGCACCTGCCGCCGCAAGCGCTTCCGCAACCTTTGTTCCTGCCTCTCCGAGCGGCAGAGCCGCACCCGAAAGAGATTCGTAAATCGAGCTTTTAAGAAGAAGCAAAAGTAACCCTATAATCAGCATAAACCACGACACAACATCAAAGAAAAACGCTTTATAATCTTTTTCTTTCAGCGCCATATACCCTTTTATGCCAAGCCCCGTAAAGAGATGAATAAGCCCGAAAAGCATCGAGTAAAGCAAAAGCTTCATCGGGTTATTGATCGGCACAAACCACAGGGCAGGTATAACCGCTTTTTCAGCTGTTCTTCCAAAGAATACTCTTGATATAACATCGGGGGCGTCGCCGAAATATCCGCCGAATAAAACTCCCCAGACAAATGTTGAAATACCGCAGTACATAAACATTCTGATTGACTTTTTCATCGAATCTTCCATGCCTTTGAACTTTCTTAGCATAAAGAAGCAAGCAAGAGTTATAACCGCTCCGTATGCCGCATCCGAAAGCATAAGCCCGAACAGGAACACATAAAACACCGACATTATCGCCGTCGGGTCAATTTCGCCTTTCTTCGGCAATCCGAAAGATTCAAGCACGCCTTCAAAAGACGAAGGCATGTTCTTATTTTTAAGCAGTACCGGCGCATCTTCGGCGGTTTCCGTTTCTGCCGCCGCTCCGTATTCCTCGGTAAGTGTGCGGCACAGGCTGTCAGCCATATCGGAAGGAACATAGCCGCTCAAAAAGAAAGCTTTTTCGGACTGGGAAATATTCCCCAAAACTCCGTATTTTTCCGCCCTTATCCTGTAATAATCCGAAAGTATGCAAAAAGCATTTCTTCTTTCGGAATAAGTTGCTATTTCCGCCGCTTTGCTTGCAATTTCGTTTTGCAATGCTTCTTTTTCGTTTTCAAGCTCCGTCTTACATTCCGTCGGCATACCCTTAAAGTTCTGCGGAGGCCTTGCAAAGCCGAGTCGGCGAAGTGCTTCTTCTGCCTCGGTAACTGCCGACTTCTGCGCAATCACGCCTATATAAACGCTGTTTTTGTCCTTTGAAACCACTCTGAAATCTGCCTTTAAATCGGCAAGCGCCATGGCAATATCCGTTTCGGCAACCGTTTGAGGCAAGCTTCCGAAAAATACGGCAGTGCTTTTTGTTCCTTTAAAGTTAAGCGGAATATCAAGCAAAAGCCACGGAGAAAGCGCCTCAATATCGCTTTCGAGCTTTAAAATTTTTCCCTTGCAGGAGGTTATCTCGTTTTTCAGCGAATTAACCGCCGCGCACTCGTTTACAAGAATACTGCTTTGCGCAATAATTTTCTCATATTCCTTGCGGCTTATTAGCTTTTTACCCATAAGCGAAGCAAAAGCAGGTTTTTTAATCTCGGCATACTCATCAAGAGTTGCAACGGCAAGATCGGCATTTGCAGCGTTTCTTTCAAAAACGGCTTTGTTACCCGCAGTATCGGTTTTTGCAAGAAGTTCATCTTCAAAAGGTGAAAAATCAAGCTCGGTCATACCATGGCTTTGCAAAAACTCAAGAATTTGCTTTCTGGAGGTTTTCGGCGCACAAATATTTATACGCTTCATTTCCGTTACTGCCACATTTGCCACTTCCTTTCAAAATAATAGAATATAATCGTTTAAAACAGTAGTTTTTTAACCAATCCGTCAATATCCGCCTGTTTACCCTCAGCCGCACTGCGAATTTTTTCCGCCATGGCTTCCGCTTCTTTTTTCGAGGTTAAAACGGCTTCTTCACGCTTTCTCTCCGCCGCATTTATAAGCTCCGAGCAGAGTTTTTTTGCTTCGGCTTTTCCGTCAGAAAGTATTTCTTCCGCATCGGTTTCGGCTTTAGCGACGATTTCTTCGGCAAGCTTTGACGCATCTTTTATTTTTGCGTCAGCGCCGCTTTCGGCTTCTTTTACCGCTTCAATCATATCTTTAAGCATACAGACACCTCCGTTACTGCTGTCTCATAAATTTTTAACAACAAATTTACTATATTATAGCACATTGTTAAAATAAAGTCAATATCCAAACCACATAAATTTGTGTATCTAAATTGCAATATAAAATGTCCACAAAATTTGTTAAGCAACTTCTTCTATTTTTAACAATTCATTAGATGATTTCCCATTAAATATTTTTCGTGGGTAG
>CACZWA010000085.1 GCA_902784685.1 uncultured Ruminococcus sp. | reverse complement strand
TTGATGCATTAAATAAACTGATTGTGCCGATGAAAATCGGTGGAAGGGAGAATAAAATGTTTTATTATTTGGTTAACCCGATTTTGTCATATAATTTTATTTTAATACTTTCAGCCGTTATACCTGCAATATTTCTTATGGTTAAGGCATATAATTCTGACAGAATGGAAAAAGAATCTCCCTCCCTTCTTTGGAGGCTTGTAAAAGCAGGAGTTCTTTCGTCGTTGCTTGCGCTTGTCGAGGAACGTGTTTTGTCCGGCATATTAAATATGTATGTTCTTGAAAACACTACGCTGTATAATGTGATTTTGTACTTTGGAATTGTTGCTTTTTCAGAAGAAAGTTCAAAGTATATATTTTTAAAAAGAAATACATGGTTAAGCCCTGAATTTAACTGCAAGTACGACGGTGTTGTTTATGCGGTATTTGTATCTCTCGGCTTTGCGCTTTGGGAAAATATCAGCTATGTTTTAAGCTACGGCTTTGCCACGGCTGTAGTAAGAGCGGTTACGGCAATACCCGGTCATGCGTGTTTCGGAGTATTTATGGGTGTGTTTTACGGAGCGGCAAAGAAATATGATTATCAATACAGGAATTTCTCATCAAAATTTTTCAGAATTTTCGCTGTCGTTATTCCCGCCATTTTGCACGGTGCGTACGACTATATAGCTTCGCTGAATGTTGGAGAAAGCGGCTGGTATTTTATGCTTTTTGTTGCAATTTTGTTTGTGATTTC
This sequence comes from uncultured Ruminococcus sp., assembly GCA_902784685.1. Lineage (GTDB taxonomy): Bacteria > Bacillota > Clostridia > RUG12999 > RUG12999 > RUG12999. The sequence continues at coordinate 7,048 of CACZWA010000085.1, read as the reverse complement.
ATATGCTCTGGTAGGGCATGAAGCAAAGAAGGATGAGTATATAGATTAAAAGTATTAAAGCCTTTAAGGAGGGTAAAAATGTCATATACGGCAAGTGAAAAACGGTATGAAAAAATGGAATACTAAGCGCCGCAAAAGACTTGAAAAAAGGATTGATTATTTTCAGCCCACTGGCGCAGGGGCTTCTTACAGGAAGATACCTAAACGGCATACCGAGTGACAGCCGTGTGCGGACCGACGGTCGATTTCTTAACGAGAAATCTCTTTCGGAAGATGTTTTAAATAAAGTAAAAATGCTTGACGCAATTGCAAGGCAAAGAGGACAGACTCTTGCACAAATGGCACTTTCGTGGATATACTGTAAGGAAGAAATAACAAGCGTTTTGATTGGCGCTTCAAAGCCCGAACAGATTTTGGAAAATATAAAGATGATTAAAAACACTAAGTTTGATAAAAGCGAACTTGACAAAATTGATGAAATAGTGTTATAGAAATAGTATTTATAAAAGAAGTCCCCTGCGTTTTGCAGGGGACTTCAGCTATCAGTTTCCGTCAATTTTACCGTCTTCCAAATAATCGTCAACAATCATTTTAATTGTTGCCATCATAGGAACGGCTGTAAGCATTCCGACAAAACCGAACAAATCACCGAAAACGGTTACCGCAACAAGAACAAGAAGCGGTTTAAGACCGGTTGAGCCGCCTATAACCTTTGGCTGAATGAGGTATCCGTCAATCAGATAAACTACACTTATAAATATAAGTACGGAAACGACACGCCATATTCCGCCGGATATAAGACTTATAAGCACAATGATAACGGTTGCAACAATAGGGCCGAAAAACGGTATCATATTTCCTATGGCTGTAATAAAGCCGAGAAGCACCGCATAAGGCACTCTTAATACCGAAAAGCCTATCCAGCTTATTATTCCGACAACTGCGCCGTCAAGCGCAAGACCTGCAAGGTAAGAATAAAAAATTGTGATTACTCTTTTTATATACAGTGTAAGCGTTGAAAGACCGCCGCCGAAAACAACTTTTCTTGCCCGTCTCATATATCTCATTATGCCGTCTTTTTCAAGAATAATGTAAATTGAAATAACAATGCTCACAAACACCGATATGAACGAGTTTGCAATGCCGCTTATTATGCCGATATACTTGTTGATCTGCGACATATTGAAATATTCCGAAATTTTATCGTCAACAATTGTTGCCGGGCTGAAGTTTTGCAAATACTTATTGGTTTTGACAAAGTTTTCGACCTTATCCATATACTTTGGAATGTTGTAGACAAGTTCTTCAATGTTCTTGTAAAGCCTCGGCACAAGGTAAGTAATTGTTAAGCCGATTAACAGGAAAATTATAAGGTACAAAAGAAGTGTTCCTATAACCTTTGAATTGTTACGGATAAAGTTTATTTTTACCTTGCCGCAAAGCTCCTGAAGCTTCTTTGCGGGAATATACAAAAGAAAAGCTATAACCGCACCGAGTATGCAGGGGAAAAATATGCCTGTAAGCATACCTAAGAAACTCCGCACCTCGGTAAAGTTATCAATTAGTTTGTATATCAGTATGAGCGCTGTTCCGGCAAGAATAGCTTTTATCCAATTATTTTCTATTCGCTTCATGCGCCGTTTCTCCTCTCAGCGGCAAGTGCGCCTTGCCTGTTTAGAAATATGTTTCTTTAAATATTATGACATTTTTGCAAGCTTTTTAAACTTCTCGTAAGCCGCCGCCCAATCGGCTCCGTCCTGCGGCTCATAAACCTTAACCGGGAAGGAGTTTTTAATAATTCTTCTTGCCTCTGTAATATCTTTTAACTTGCCGAGTGCAATAAGCTGCATAACTGCGTTACCTGTGCTTGTTGCCTCAACAGGACCTGCAATAACGGTTCTGCCGCTGGCGTTTGCGGTAAACTGGCAAACCATACTGTCTTTTATGCCGCCGCCGACCATATGAATTTTATTTATTTTTCTGCCGAGAGTTTCTTCCATTCCGTCTACCGACATGGCAATTTCCGGGAACGCCGAAAGCTGTGTAATCGGGGTCTATAAGGCTAACAAAAGGCTCTGCCTTCCATGCCTGCTGTTCAAGGTCGTTAAATGAGTAATCTTTGCCCTCTCTCTGCCACTGTCTGCGGCTTTCCTGAATTATCCAAAGACCCATTATGTTGCGGAGAAAACGTATTTTTCCACCGACTCCTCCCTCGTTTGTAAAGTTGAATTTCATAGCGGTTTCATTTATTAAAGGTTCGTCATTCTCAACGCCGAGAAGCGCCCAAGTTCCGCTCGAAATATAAACGTAATCGTCACCTTCAAGTACGGGAACACTTGCAACCGCCGAAGCTGTATCGTGTGCGCCTACTGCAATAACCGGTATTTTAGCACAGCCGAGTTCCTCGCATATTTCATCGGAAAGTGTGCCTATAACCGTGCCCGGCATAATTATTTCGCCGAAAATATTCTTAGGAAGTCCCACTTTCTCTATAAGCTCATAACTCCAATTTTTGGTGTACGGGTCGAGAAGCTGTGTTGTGGAAGCCATTGTATATTCGTTTTTCATTTTGCCGGTTAAAAAGTAGTTAAAAATATCGGGAGCAAAAAGAACTTTGTCGGCAGATTTAAGCGTCGGGTCACCATCAAGTACAGAGGAGTACATTTGGTAAATACTGTTAAGCTCTGCAAACTGAATACCTGTTTTATTATAAATATATTCTTTTCCGCCAAGCTTTTCGGCAAGCTTTTCTATAAGACCGCTTGTTCTTGTATCTCTGTAATGATGAGGGTTTCCGAGCATTTTACCGTTTTTGTCAAAGAAGCCGTAATCTACGCCCCATGTATCAATGCCAATAGAGCAAATATCTCCATGACCTGCATTTACGCATTTTAAAATGCCTTGCTTAACCTCGTGGAACAGCCTTAGAAAATCCCAGTACATTGAGCCGTTAACTGTTACGGGGTCGTTTGAAAAACGATGAATTTCGTCAATAGTAAGTTTTTTTCCGTCATACTGAAACAGCATTGCTCTGCCGCTTGAAGCACCAAAGTCAAATGCCAGAACTTTTGTTGTATCTGCCATAAAAATCCCTCCAAAATGTATTTTCCGTTTTTTCTGTTCTTTAAATAGTATATCACAAAACAAATCGCTTTTCAACATATAAATTAAATTTTATTTCAAAAAATAGGTAAAAATAAAATATCCGAAGATTTGATTAACACAAACCTTCGGAATATTTAAAATTTTATTTTTCTTCCAGTTTCTTTTTATCGTTTTCACGAATTGCAACCCTACGGATTTTGCCGCTGAAGGTTTTCGGAAGCTCGTCTACAAACTCGACAACCCTCGGATATTTATAGGGTGCTGTGTTCTTTTTAACATAGTTTTGAAGCTCTTTTACAAGTTCGTCGCTTCCGGTAAAACCGGGACGCAAAACAATTGTTGCCTTAACATTGAAGCCTCGAACAGGGTCTGGTACTCCCGTTACCGCAACCTCAAGCACCGCAGGATGCTCCATAAGTACGCTTTCTATCTCGAAAGGACCTATGCGATAGCCGGAGGATTTAATAACATCGTCATTTCTGCCGACATAGCGGAACATGCCAAGTTCGTCACGGTATGCTGTGTCGCCCGTATGGTAAAAACCGTCGTGAATGGCTCTGTCGGTATCCTCTTTGCTGAAATTATATCCTGTAAGTACGCCGCAGGGGTGATTATCGGTGCTTTCGTATCTTATACATATTTCACCTGTTGTACCTCTTTGGCAATGATTGCCGTTTTCGTCAAGAACGTGAACATCAAGACCGGGAACGGGATAGCCCATAGCTCCCGGAACAGGCTTACACCACGGATATATTGTGGCAAGGCAAACCGGTGTTTCGCTCTGACCGAAGCCTTCGTATATTTCAAGCCCGGTAGCTTCCTTCCATTTATTGAAAATATCAGGGTTAAGCGCTTCGCCTGCCGTACAGCAATGTACAAGAGAAGATAAATCGTATTTTGAAACATCGTTCTGCAAAATAAACCTGTACATAGTCGGCGGAACGCAGAAGGTTGTTATTTTAAAGCGTTCAATCATTTCAAGGATTTTCTTGCCGTCGAACTTTTCAAAGTCGTAAACAAACAGAGCGGTTTCGCCAAACCACTGACCGTAGAATTTACCCCACATACATTTCATCCAACCGGAATCGGAAACGGTAAAATGCAAGCCGCCGTCAACAACTCTGTGCCAGAATACGCCTGTCATAATGTGACCGAGCGGATAGGTAAAGTCGTGAGTGATTATTTTTGGATAGCCTGTTGTGCCGGACGAAAAAGCAATCATCTGCACATCATGAATGTTTGTAGCTTCATCGCCTGTCGGCCTTTGCCACACGTCACTTGCGGCTTCATAGCCTGCCTCAAAGTCAATCCAGCCTTCACCGGCCGCTTTATGCTTTGTTACCATCTTCATTTCGACGGTTTCGTATTTTCCTTCGCCCTCGTCGTAATATTGCGTGCACTCGCCGTCGCCTGTTATTATAACGCATTTGATTTTTGCAACGTTGCAACGGTAAACATAATCCTTTGCTTTAAGCATATTTGTTGCAGGTATCATAACTGCTCCGATTTTATGAAGTCCGAGAGTTAAAACCCAGAAAAGGTAACTGCGCTTTAGAACGAGTAAAACTTTGTCGCCTTTTTTAATGCCGAGAGATTTAAGGTAGTTTGCCGCTTTATTTGACATAAGCATAAAATCTCTGAAGGTAAAGCGTTTTACTTCTTCGTCGTTTGATACCCAGACCATAGCAAGCTTGTCAGGTTTTTCCGTTCCGAGAACATCTATTACATCATAAGCAAAGTTAAAGCTTTCATCATAGGTAAGCTTATAATTTTTTTGAGCGTCCTCAAGCGATTTAAAGTCGTCCCTGTTTCTTCCTACATATTTTTCGTATATTGGCATTGTCGTTATTCCTCCTATTTAATTACAACGGCAATGAATTTTGTCGGCTTGTTTCCCATAGCTTTTTCGGCATGGGGCAGACTCGAATCAAAATATACACTGTCGCCTTCTTCAAGCACATATGAAATATCACCTATAAAAAATTGCATTGTGCCCGAGACGACATAGTCAAATTCCTGACCTACATGTGTGTTCATAACAGGGGGTTCGTCATTTGGGTCAACCGTTACCATAAACGGTTCGGCTTTTTTGTTTCTGAAAGTAAACGCAAGGTGCTTGTAATCATACCTTTTGTTTCGTTTTACGTCATAACCTTCGCCGTTTTTTACTACGCAGCACATCGAAAGAGTAGGAGAGTCGCCGGACATAAGGTCAAGCACGTCAACTCCGAAAATATCGGCAACTTTACAAAGAAAGCTTATAGCAAAGTCTTTTTCGCCGCTTTCCTGGCGTAAATATTCTTCTTCGGTAAGGCCGAGTTTTTCGGCCATCTGTGCCGGCGTGAGGTCACAAATATCTCTTAGGGAGGCTATGCGCAGAGCAATTTCTTGTAATTGTTGTTCCGCCATAATTTACATCCTTTCGCTCAATAATTATAACCGAGTTCAACGGCACGAAGGTTCGGTTCAAGAAGGTGCTGTTTTTTAGGCGGCACAAGCTTTTTCATTGCCGCTTCAATGTTTTCATGCGGAACAAGATTTGCTTTTGCAATTGCATGTCCTAAAATAATCATATTTGCAAGACCCGAAAGTCCTTCGTCCGAAGCCATTTTTGTTGCGGGTATATAGTAGGTTTCAACATCGGTACGCTCAACTTTTCTTGTGATAAGCGAACTGTCAACGAAAATTTTGCCGCCCTTTACGGTTTCGTTCTCGTATTTATCGAGAGAGGGACCGTTCATAGCAATAAGCACATCGGGATTAAGCACAATCGGAGAACCTACTTTTGTATCACTCAAAATAACACTGCAGTTTGCAGTACCGCCACGCATTTCGGGACCGTAAGAAGGAAGCCAGCTAAGCTCTTTTCCTTCCAAAAGACCTTCATATGCAAGAAATTTACCGGAAAAAAGTATTCCCTGTCCGCCGAAACCGGCAATAAGAATTTGTGTTGTCATCTTACTTTACCTCCTCAGCGAATTTGTCCTTATAAACTCCGAGAGGATAATAAGGAATCATATTTTCCTCAAGCCATTTAAGCGCTTTTGTAGGTTCCATACCCCAGTTTGTGGGGCAGGTGGAAACAACTTCTATAAGAGAGAAGCCCTTTCCTTCAACCTGATTTTGAAAAGCTTTTTTAATGGCTCTTTTTGCATTTTTAATGTTTTTAACATTGTTTACGGCAACTCTTTCAAGATATGTTGCACCGTCAAGCTGTGAAAGCATTTCACAAATTTTTACCGGGTATCCTACGGTTTTTACATCTCTGCCGTAAGGGGAGGTCTGAGTAACCTGACCGGGAAGAGTTGTAGGAGCCATCTGGCCGCCTGTCATACCGTAAATTGCGTTGTTTACGAAAATAACGGTAATATTTTCGCCTCTTGCAGCCGAGTGAACTGTTTCCGCCGTACCGATAGCCGCAAGGTCGCCGTCACCCTGATAGGTGAAAACTATGTTGTTCGGGTCTGAACGTTTTACGCCTGTTGCAACCGCCGGGGCACGACCGTGAGCCGCCTGAACCATATCAACATCAAAATAATTATATGCCATAACGGAGCAACCAACCGAGGCTACGCCGATAGTTCTTCCCTGAATACCAAGGTCGTCTATTGCCTCTGCAACAAGACGGTGAATTATACCGTGAGTGCAGCCGGGACAGTAATGAAGTGTAGCGTCTGTCAGCGCTTTTGGTTTTTCAAATACTATCATATCTAATTAACCTATCCTTTCCTTAAAGCTTTGACGCTTCAATAATTTTATCAAGAACATTCTGTGTTGTCGGAATCATTCCGCCTGTTCTGTTGCAAAGAAGCACAGGGTGTGAGCAACGTATGCTGAGTTCAATATCTTCAACCATCTGTCCCATTGAAAGTTCAACAGAAATAAAGCTCTTAACTTTCTCTGCGGCAGCCTTAAATGCCTTTTTCGGGAAGGGCCAAAGCGT
>CACZWA010000084.1 GCA_902784685.1 uncultured Ruminococcus sp. | reverse complement strand
TACCCCGCATATCTCGGAAGCCGTCTTGCACAGTTCTATGAACGTGCAGGTATGGTGAGCGTACTCGGCAGCGAGGAAAAAACAGGTGCGCTTTCGGTTATCGGTGCCGTATCGCCCCCCGGAGGAGATATTTCCGAGCCTGTTTCGCAGGCAACCCTCAGAATTGTTAAGGTATTCTGGGGACTTGACGCCGCACTTGCGTATAAGCGCCATTTCCCGGCAATAAACTGGCTTAACAGCTACTCGCTTTATCTCACCGGGCTTACTAATTGGTTTAAAGAAAACGTTTCAGAGGACTGGATGGAGCTTCGTCAGGAAATGATGATACTTCTTCAGCAGGAGGCCGAGCTTGACGAAATTGTTAAGATGGTCGGGATGGACGCTCTCGGAGCTTCCGACAGACTTAAAATGGAAACGGCAAGGTCAGTTCGTGAGGACTTCCTTCATCAGAACTCTTTCCATGAGGTTGACACATATACTCCGCTTAACAAACAGCTTTATATGATGAGGCTTATTCTTGAGTTCCATAAAAACTCGGAGGAAGCGTTAAAGCGTAACATAAAAATAGAGGAGCTTTTAAAGCTTCCCGTGCGTGAAAAAATAGGACGTTATAAATATACAACAAATATAGATGAGGACTACGAAGCTATTTCAAGAGAAATTGTTTCGGAAATTTCGGCGCTTAAAGAAGGAGGCGAAAACTAATGCCTAAAGAATACCGCACAATCCGTGAGGTTGCAGGACCTCTTATGACAGTTACGGGCGTTGAGGATATCGCTTACGATGAACTCGGAGAAATTAAGCTTGCAAACGGCGAAACACGCCGCTGCAAGGTGCTTGAAATTGACGGAAGCAATGCGCTTGTTCAGCTTTTTGAAAACTCGGCAGGTATTAACCTTGCGGATTCAACAGTTCGCTTTCTCGGTCATAGCATGGAGCTTGGCGTGTCGGAGGATATGCTCGGACGTATATTTGACGGTCTCGGAAATCCGATAGACGGACTTCCGCCGATTATTCCCGATAAGAGAGTGGATATAAACGGACTTCCCATGAACCCTGCGGCGAGAGCCTATCCGTCGGAGTTTATAGAGACAGGTATTTCCGCTATTGACGGACTTAACACCCTTGTAAGAGGGCAGAAACTTCCGGTATTTTCCGCTTCGGGTCTGCCTCATGCAGAGCTTGCCGCACAGATTGCGGCGCAGGCAAAGGTAAGAGGTACAAATGACGAATTTGCCGTTGTTTTTGCGGCTGTCGGAATAACCTTTGAAGAATCGGATTATTTTATAAAGAGCTTTAAGAAAACAGGCGCTATTGACAGAACTGTGCTTTTCATAAATCTTGCAAACGACCCTGCGGTAGAGAGAATAGCAACTCCCCGTATGGCGCTTACGGCTGCGGAATATCTTGCGTTTGAAAAAGGTATGCATGTGCTTGTAATTATAACGGATATTACAAACTATGCAGACGCCCTTCGTGAGATAAGCGCCGCAAGAAAGGAAGTTCCCGGAAGAAGAGGTTACCCCGGCTATATGTACACCGACCTTGCAACGCTTTACGAGCGTGCAGGCAGACAGGCGGGCAAAAACGGTTCAATAACAATGATACCGGTGCTTACCATGCCGGAGGACGACAAAACTCACCCTATTCCCGACCTTACGGGATATATCACAGAGGGACAGATAATTTTGAGCCGTGAATTGTTCCGTAAAGGAATAATGCCTCCGATTGACGTTCTTCCCTCGCTTTCGAGACTTAAAGACAAAGGTATCGGCGAAGGAAAAACCCGTGCCGACCATGCGAATACAATGAACCAGCTTTTCTCGGCATATGCAAGAGGTAAAGACGCAAAAGAGCTTATGACAATTCTCGGCGAGGCGGCTCTTTCGGAGCTTGATATTTTGTATGCAAAGTTTGCGGACGCCTTTGAAAAAGAGTATGTTTCGCAGGGATTTTCGTCTGACCGAAGTATTGAAACAACGCTTGAAATAGGGTGGAAGCTTCTCCGTATGCTTCCGAGGAGCGAGCTTAAACGTATCGACGATAAATTCCTTGATATGTACTATGAAGCATAATTCACTTTAAGGTGAAAGGAGTGCAGATAAATGATTACTCCAACCAGAATGGAGCTTACAAGAACGAAAAAGAAGCTTGTTACCGCCATGAGAGGGCATAAGCTTCTTAAAGATAAGCGTGACGAGCTTATGCGGCAGTTTCTTGAAATGATAAACGAGTGCCTTGTTCTCCGTAGAAAAATTGAAGAAAAGCTCGCCGTTTCCGGCAGAGAATTTGCAAAAGCTCAGGCGGAAATGTCGGAGGAAGCGGTAAATACTGCGCTTGCGGCACCAAAATATGAGCTTAGAATTGAAGCGGAAGTAAAAAACGTTATGAGTGTTGATATTCCGTCGCTTAAAATGAAATCTTATAATAACGTGCCTTCTTACGGTTATGCGTTCACCTCGGTAACTCTTGATAATGCCGCCGAAAATTTAAGCGGTATTATGCCCGAAATGCTGGAGCTTGCCGGCAAGGAGCATGCCTGCCGTTTAATGGCGGACGAAATTGAAAAAACACGCCGCCGTGTAAATGCGCTGGAACACGTTACGATTCCACAGGCGCAGGAGGATATTAAATATATCACCATGAAGCTTTCGGAAAACGAAAGGGCAAATCAGATACGCCTTATGAAGGTTAAAGATATGATGATTGAAGAAAAAATCAAGGCAAGCCATAAAGAACAGTAGCATACGCTAAAAATACTTGCATATAAAAGCGGTACATCTTTATAGAGAAGTACCACTTTTTATTGACAAAACGGCAATAAAGGTGTACAATATTAAGGAAATTAAAATAAGGAAATGATTAAAATGGATTTTACAAAACTTAAAAACTGTATGGATATGTTTACCAAAAAGTATTCTGTACCGGGGCTTGACTGCATTGTTTATAAAAATCACGAACAGCTTTTCAGATATTTCACAGGTTACAGCGATATGGAAAACGGTAAAAAGATGAAGGGTGATGAACTGTATCTTATTTTTTCAATGACAAAAATGCTCACCTGTACAGCCGCTTTACAGCTTTTGGAGCAGGGCAAATATACTTTGAGCGACCCGATTTCAATGTACCTTCCTGAGGTGAAATTAGCGGATATGCAAAAAATCCGATTACCGTAAAAGACTTGTTTACCATGGGCGCAGGACTTGACTACGATATTAACGCCGAGGGAATAAAAAAGGCACTTAATGAGGGTAAAAGAACCACAAGAGAAATTGTCGGGGCTTTGTCTGAAACAGTTCTCGGTTTTGAGCCGGGAACAAGGTTTCGTTACAGTCTTTGCCATGACGTACTCGGCGCTCTTGTCGAGATATGGTCGGGGAAAAAGTTCGGCGAATATTTAAAAGAAAACATATTTGAGCCTGTCGGCATGGAAAATACATTTTTCGGTATGCCGAGAACAGAAGAAGGCATGGAGAGGATGGCGGCAAGATATAGATATGAGGATGGAAAGCCTGTAAGGACAGAGCTTTTGTGCCCGTATAATATTCCGGACCATGCAAATATTACAACAGATTATGAAAGCGGCGGTGCAGGGCTTATTTCATGCACAGAGGACTATGCGCTGTTTCTTGATGCAATGGCGTGCGGAGGAATGGCAAAAAGCGGCAAAAGAATTTTGTCACCAAACACGGTTGAGCTTATGGGTACCAATCATCTGACAGGCAAGGCGCTTGAAGATTTTTATGCAAAGCGGAGCGGTTACGGCTATGGGCTTGGTGTGCGCACACATATTGATAAAGCAAAAAGCGGCTCGCTCAGCCCTCTGGGAGAGTTCGGCTGGGACGGCGCCGCAGGCGCATTTGCCATGGTTGACCCGATAAACAAAATTTCCTTTACATATTTTCAGCACGTTATGGGCTGGGATAAGCGCATCCAAACAGAAATGCGAAATGCACTTTACGCAAGCCTTGATTAAGGCGTTATTTGCATTTATCATTTTTAAAATCCTTTTTGGTTTCATAGCTGAAAAGGATTTTTTATATTCAAAAAAGTGTATCTGCCGCTGTGCCGCCCGCAAGCTCAAGGAAAAGCTCTTTTGAGGTTACAAGGCGGTTTATTTTGCCGTCGGGGTCAACGACCGCCCCTATGCTGTCCGAGGGAAGAAGCTCTGCCGCACTTTGAACGGAAAGCCCTTGCGGAAGAAGATATATTTCACCAAGCACCGCTTTTTCACGCACAAAGCAAGTATGCGTTCCGAGCGGTTCGCCGAAGGCAGAAACAATTATAAATATGCCGAGCAGAAGGAGTGAAAAATTATATTCGGAATTAAAAAAAACTTCCGTTCCGATTACAGAAGCAATGCTTCCTACAAAAAGCCCCACCGTGCGCATGATAAGCTTACTGCTTTTTCTTCCGCATATTTTTATAACAAGGGGATAGAGCAAGCGTCCGCCGTCAAGAGGAATAACGGGCAGAAGGTTTATAAAACCTATGCAAAGGTTTGGCATAGAAAGAGGCGGATAGAAAAAATAAAAAAGCCACCCGAAAATAAGACTGCATATGGGTCCTGCAAGGACGGCGGCAAGCATTTTTTTGGGTGGAATGTTACCCGAACAGGTATTTATTTCAATTCCGAATGCGTGAAGCACAAGGCTGTCGGCGTGCTCACGGCATAAAACGAGTGCGGCAAGATGTCCGCACTCGTGAAGCACAACAGAAAAAAGAACAAGTCCAAAGGTATCAAAATTGCCTTTCAGAGCCATACAGGCGGCAATAAGAAGCGCCGAATAATGCACAAAAAATTTCTTGTAAATTTTAATCATATTTTTAAGACCTCAACTTTCGCCGCCGTTTTGCAGATTTTCGTTTTGCTCCGAAAAAGCGGCTGTTTCGGCGGCTTCGGCTGATGTGTTTTCCGTAAAGCTTTCCTCTTCGGTGTTATCGGGAATATCGGGCGAGCCGAGCCGTTTTTCAACTTCTCCGCGAAGCAGAGAAAACCACGAAGAAAGGTCGGTGTTTCTTGCGACTGTGTCCTTTGTAAAGCTTAACACGGTCTGACCTATCGGAAGCTCGTGTGTGCCGCCGAATAAAACATAAAAAATAATGACGATACAAAGAATTGTCTGTAAAAAAATTCGTCCTCCGCCTGAACCGGCTTCTTCTTTTTTACGGACCGAAGCCCTGCGTCTCTTTGCGTTACTGCTCATATGTATCCTTCTTTCTAAAAAATTACCGAATAAAACCTCTTTAAGATTTTATTCGGTAAAAAGATATAATATTCTTGTTAAATTCAAATTTCGTGTCTGCCTTCCATGGCTTTTGTGAGCGTTATTTCGTCGGCATATTCAAGGTCGCCGCCCATAGGCAGACCGTGAGCAATTCTCGTAACCTTAACAGAGAAGGGGCTAAGCAGCTTTGAAATATACATAGCCGTTGCCTCGCCTTCGATAGTGGGATTTGTTGCGACAATAACCTCTTTTACCTCGTCCGTTATTCTCGGAAGAAGCTCTTTTATGCGTATATCTTCGGGTCCGATGCCGTCCATGGGCGAGATAACACCGTGAAGGACGTGGTAAAGCCCTTTATACTCGTTTGTGTTTTCAAGAGCAACTACGTCACGTGCGTTTTCGACAACGCATATAATGCTCCTGTCACGCCGTCCGCTTCGGCAGATTTCGCAAGGGTCGGTATCTGTAATATTACAGCATACAGAGCAGTATTTAATTTTCTTTTTTGCCTCAACAATTGCTTCGGCAAGAGAGTTTGCCTGCGCTTCGGGCATTTTAAGAACATGAAACGCCATGCGAGCCGCACTGCGTCTGCCAACGCCCGGCATTGCGGCAAATTCGTCAATAAGCCGCGCAAGTGGGGGAATATATCCGCTCATTTGGTCACCTCAAAATTTAAAACAATCCGGGAAGATTAAGTCCGCCCGTTATTTTGCCCATTTCGGACTGAACCATGCTGTCAACCTGATGAAGCGCATCGTTGACTGCGGCAACAACAAGGTCCTGAAGCATTTCAATATCGTCAGGGTCAACCACATCGGGTTTTATGTTAATTTCAAGAATTTCTTTTTTTCCGTTTGCCTTTACGGTTACCATGCCGCCGCCTGAAGAAGTTTCAACGGTTTTTTCTTCAAGGTCGGTCTGGGCTTTCATCATATCAGCCTGCATTTTCTGCGCCTGTTTAATCATATTGTTCATATTTGCTCCGCCGGGGAAGCCGTTAAATTTTCCTTTACCCATAATTTTATCTCCTTTTATAATTAAATTAAACTATATCAAGTCCGAGCTTTGCCAGCTCCTCAAGCTTGTCGGGAGTGGCGTTTTCCACAACTTTTTTCTGTAAAACGAGCCGTCTCGGACGTTTTGCGCCGATAGCTTCAATTGCCGCAAAAAGCTCCTCTTCACGGTCTTTTATGATTTTTTCGCAGCCTGCCGCATCCTCGCTCATATAAAGAAGGGTAAGCACATCGCCGTTGCCGCTTGCTTCAAACTGGCTCATAACCGAGTAAAGAGCAGACCTGTTTTCTTCAAGATATTTAATAACGTCCTTAAAGCACTCGCTATAACTGCCAATGGGCTTTATTTTGACTGTTTTTGCCTTGGGGGCAGGGGCTTCCGCCTTTTGCGGTTTTGCGTTTTCCGCCATTACAGGCACGCCGCTTGCGAGCTTTTTCTCAACGCTCGAAAGCCTGTCAAGAAGAGCCTCTTGCGACTGGACATAAGACGGATTACAAAGCTTTATAAGGCAAATTTCAAGCGATACTCTGGGGTTTGGGCTGAATTTTACGGAAGCCGCTGTTTCGGAAAGCGTTTTAATACAGAATACGCATTTTTCTTCCGTAAAGTCTTTTGAAGCGGCCTTAAGCTCGTCCAAAGCCTCGCCGCTTATGTCAATAACAGCTCCGGGGTCTTTAAGCGAAAGACACATCATAATATTTCGTGCGGCTGAAATAAGGCTGTTTATTATTATATCAATGCTTTTTCCTGCGGCAAGCATATTGTCTAAAGCTATTGTCGCCGCCGCTGTATCGCCTGCGGCAATGTTTTTAAGAATTTCAAGCGTTTGTCCGTCCTCGGCAACGCCTAAAATATTTACTATATCATCATAAGTAAGCTTGCCTGAACCGTAAGCAAGACACCTGTCCATTATGCTTAAAGCGTCACGCATAGAGCCTTCGGCGAGCCTTGCGACAAGCTTTATGCCTTTGTCGTCAATTTCCACTCCGTCTGCCTCTGTAATTTTTTTAAGGTGTTTGGCAACATCGTCCGAGGTTATTCTTCTGAAGTCAAAACGCTGACATCTCGAAAGAATTGTTTCGGGAACTTTGTGAATATCGGTAGTCGCAAGAATAAACACAACATGTTCGGGCGGTTCTTCAAGGGTTTTTAAAAGAGCGTTAAATGCGCTCGGAGAAAGCATATGCACCTCGTCGATTATGAATACCTTGTATTTTGCCTGAGTTGCCGAATATATAACCTCATCACGGATTTCTCTTATATTGTCGACACCGTTGTTTGAAGCGGCGTCAATTTCCGATACGTCAAGTATAGAGCCGTCCAAAATCCCTTTGCAGGTCGGGCATTCGTTACAGGGATTGCCGCCCTGTGGGTTTGTGCAGTTGATTGCACGGCTGAAAACCTTTGCGGTAGAGGTTTTTCCAGTTCCTCTGATACCGGTAAAAATGTACGCATGGCTGGTGCGACCCGTCACAATCTGGTTTCGGAGCGTTGTGGTTATATGTTCCTGACCTATCATATCGTCAAAATTTATAGGTCTGTATCTTCTGTAAAGAGCCTGATATGCCATATGCGTTCACTTCCTTCCGCAAAAATATTTCACTTTAAATTATATCATCATGCATCAAAAAAGTCAAGAAAAAAATCGGGCCCGTGAAATGCACAGCCCGAAATTTTTTATAAAATTTTTTCAAGACAGTCACCGACAGCCTTTGCCATTGAAGCAAAACCAAAATCGTTAGGGTGAACGCCCTCAATTGTGCCGTCACTTCCGCAAAGCTCCGTTAAAGCGGTATTATCAATAAAATACACGTTTTTGTCTCCCGCGGCAAGCGCGTTGCTGTACGTTTTGTATATAATATCGTGCCTTATTTTTTCTTCATCGCTCAAATACCTTTTCGGTCTCGGCATTATAATT